>NZ_JBFTPJ010000056.1:0-13254 GCF_056398445.1 Variovorax sp. 01T439_2 | reverse complement strand
CCGTTGCCCCAGCCGCGCCAGGGAAACCTGCCGCGGCTTTTGTTTTTTCCGAAAGGTTGTGCCGAATGACACTCAAAGAACAGATCACCGAAGACATGAAGACCGCCATGCGCGCCAAGGACTCGGAGCGCCTGGGCACCATCCGCCTGCTGCTGGCCGCGCTCAAGCAGAAGGAAGTCGACGAGCGCGTGGAGCTCGACGATGCCATGGTCGTGGCCATCGTCGACAAGATGGTCAAGCAGCGCAAGGACTCGATCGCCGCGTTCACCACCGGCGGCCGCGCCGACCTGGCCGACAAGGAATCGGCCGAGATCAAGGTGCTCGAGGTCTACCTGCCGCAGCGCATGGGCGCCGACGAGGTGGCCGCCGAAGTGAAGGCCATCGTGGCCGAACTGGGCGCCAGGGGCCCCGGCGACATGGGCAAGGTGATGGGCGCGGTCAAGACCCGCCTCGCGGGCAAGGCCGACATGGGCCAGGTGAGCGCCGCCGTCAAGGCCGCCCTCGCGAACAACGCCTGATGAACGACAGCAGCAGCGGCCGCACCAGCCCGATCCTGAAGGCCTGCGCCTGCCTGGTCGACGCCAGGGGCCGGCTGCTGGTGTTCCGCCACCCCGGCGACGGCAACATGCAGCTGCCCAAGGGCACCGTCGAGCCCGGCGAATCGCCCGAGGTGGCGGTGCGGCGCGAGCTGCTGGAGGAATCGGGCATCGACCACGTCGGCGAGCTGCTGCCGCTCGGCACCCTGCAGCGCGACTGCGAAGCCGGCATCGAAGGCAATACGCTGCGCCACCCCCAGCTGTGGCACCTGTTCCTGATGCGAGCCGATGGCCCGCTGCCCGAAACCTTCGACCACGTGGCCATGGGCAGCCCCGAGGAAGACGGCCTGGTGTTCTCGTTCAGCTGGCTCGCGGGCGGCGACGACATCAGCAGCTTCACCCTGCCCTACCGGCAGGCCATCGAGCGCGTGCGCGCGGCCCTGCTCGCAGCGTAGGGCTCGTCGCCAGGTGCTTCGGGCTCACGCCAGCGCGCGAACCACCATGTAGAGCCCCAGCAGCGCCAGCCCGGCCAGGAAACTGCGCCTGAACACCGCCACCGGCAACCGCTTGCGCAGCCAGGTGCCGACCGCCATGCCGCCGAGGGCCGGCACCAGCATCGCGAGCGATCCCCCCACCGCCGCCATTGGATAACCCCCGTTGCCCGCGAGCCCGATGGCAAGCACCACGGTCGAGGTGGTGAACGAAATGCCCATCGCCTGGATCAGCGCATCGCGCTGGAAGCCCAGGGCCTGCAGATAGGGCACGGCCGGCACCACGAACACGCCGGTCACCGCCGTGACCAACCCGGTGGCGGCGCCCACCACCGGCCCGAGCCAGCGCTCATGCGCCGCGGGCACCTGCAGCTGCCGTCCCGTGAGGCCCCAGAGCGCGTAAGCCACCAGCGCCACGCCCAGCGCCACCGAGGCCCCTTCGCCCGCCGGCACGCCGAGCCACAGTGCGCCGCCCAGGGTGCCCGCCACGATGCCCGCCTGCATGCCGCCGATGCGGCGCAGCACCGGCCAGAAGCTCGCGCGCGGCCCGGTCTGCCAGAGGTTGGTGACGAGCGATGGCGCGATCAGCAGCGCCGCCGCGCGCACCGGCGGCATCCAGAGCGCAAGCAGCGCCATCGACACCGTCGGCAGCCCGAGCCCGATCACGCCCTTGACCACGCCGGCCAGCAGAAACACCAGAGTGGCCGCCGCCCAGTGGCCCGTTGCCAGTTCTGCAAGATCATTCGAAATCGTCATGGCGGCGCAGTCTGCCGGCCACGGCCGCGCCTGGAAATGCGGCATTCGCGCAGCCGGCCTCAGGCACAGGCTGAGGCTCCCGTGCTACCTTGCGGCCTCACCATGCGATTCGATCTCACCGACCTGCGGCTTTTCCTCCATGTGGTCGAGGCCGGCAGCCTCACGGCCGGCGCGGCACGCTCGCACATGACGCTGGCCTCGGCCAGCCAGCGCGTGCGCGGCATGGAAGACGCCCTCGGCAGCCCGCTGCTCACGCGCCATGCGCAGGGCGTGCGCCCGACCGAGGCCGGCCGCACGCTGCTGCACCATGCGCGCGTCGTGCTGCAGCAGATGGAGCGCCTGCGCGGCGAGCTCGGCGAGTACGGCCAGGGCCTCAAGGGCCATGTGCGGCTCATGTGCGGCACCTCGGCGTTGACCGAGCACCTGCCCGAGGTGCTGAGCCGCTTTCTCATGCAGCATCCGCGCATCTCGGTCGACCTCGAGGAGCGCCCCAGCCCCGACACCGTCGATGCGCTGCGCGGCGGCCGCTGCGACATCGGCATCGTCTCGGACGCCATCGACACCGAGGGCCTCGAATGCCATCCGTTCCGCCGCGACGACCTGGTGCTGGTGATGCCGCGCGGCCATGCGCTGGCCGGGCGCCRGCGCGTGATGCTGGCCGAGGTGATCGACAGCGAATTCGTCGGCCTGCCCGCCGACAGCGCGCTGCAGCTGCTGCTCACGCAGCACGCCCGCGCGCTCGGCAAGCACCTGGCGTACCGGGTGCGCGTGGGCAACTTCGAGGCCGTATGCCGCATGGTGGCGCATGGCATCGGCGTGGGCATCGTGCCGCAGACGGCGGCCGAACGCTGCGCCCGCTCGATGAAGATCGCGCGCGCCGCGCTCGGCGACGCCTGGGCCGAGCGCACACTGATGGCGTGCGTGCGCTCGTCGCAGGAACTGCCGCTCAATGCGCGGCGCATGCTCGAGCACCTGGTGGCACCGGTGGAACAGGTGGCGGCGAAGTAGCCGCGGCGCCCTTCCCCGGGGCGGCTCAGCGCGCAGGCGCGGCGAGCAGTTCCGCCATCTTCTGCAGCGCCGCTTCCGGCGTCGGCGCGATGTGGATCGAGCAGGCCAGCATGAGGTTCAGCGGCTGCCCGAAGTCCTCCACCGCGATGCCGCTGCCGCTCTCGCGCAGCACCCCGGCCGCATCGGGCGCGCATTGCAGCGCCTCCCTGGCGCGGTCGGCATAGCTGCCCGCGGGCACGCCGTAGGCCACGACCGGGATCTGCAGCGCCACCGCGGCGCCCACCTCGAACACCGTGCCCGAATCGGGCTCCAGGCCGCGGAAGCACGCGAGGTTGGCCACCACGCCGTCGGCGCCGCGAAGGCGCTGCATGTTGGCCTGGAAGATCTGCATTTCCGGCGCCTGTGCAGCCGGCTCCTCGTTGCCGTCGGCCGGCAGCAGGGCCGCCAGCCCCAGCGCGTCGCAGGCCGCCGCGAGCCGCACGAAGTGCTCCCTGGCGTCCGGGCGAAAGACGTCGGGGCCGGCAAGGTAGATCCGCGGGCGCGCCGGGTTGTCGGGGGATGTGTCCATGAAGGGCACATCTTAGGTTCGCCGGGCCCGCCCGTGGCAAATCTCGCGCCGGGCCTCTTCAATCCGCGTTCGGCACCGCCGCTCCGGGCCGCAGCCCGGCATCCACCTGGCTGCGGAACTGCCGCGGCGTGACGCCGTTCTGCAGCCTGAAGCGGCGGCTGAAGTACACGGCGTCGCCGAAGCCGCACTGCCGCGCGATGTCGCCGATGCGGGCGTTCGAGGTCACCAGCAGTTCCTTCGCGCGCTCCAGGCGGCGCTCGGTCACGAGTTCGGTGAAGGTGCGCTGGGTCTGCTTCTTGAGCAGGTGTGCGAGGTAGTTGGGCGAGAGCATGGCGGCCGCCGCGGCATCGTTGAGCGACATCTCCTCGGCCAGGTGCTCGCGCACATAGCGCATCACGCGCTGCAGCGCATCGTGGCCCGCGCTGCGGCCGCTCTGCAGCGCCGCCTGCGCGAGCAGCGGCGCCTCGTGCCGGTGGCAAACCAGCGCCATCAGCTGCAGCAGGATGCCGCGGATCGCGCCCACGGCGCCGAAGCGCCGCCCGCGGTTCAGCGCGGCAAGCTCATCGAGCCATCCGAGGATGCGCGCGAAATCGGCATCGCCGAAGTGGAAGTCCATGTATTCCTGGAACAGGAAGGGTGCGAGCTCCGGCTGGCGCGCGGCCGGCACCTCCTCCAGGTCGAGCGCCTCGACCGCGAGTTCGGGCCAGAGAAAGCCCTGGTCGAAGTTCACGATGGCATAGCGCGCGCCGGGCGGATGCGGCACCACGTGCACGCGGTAAGGCAGCACGAAGCTCAGGTGCCCCGCGGTGAACGGCCGCACCGCGCCGCCAATCACCTGTTGCGAGCCGCCGTGGATGCTGACCTGGATCTGGAAGTACTCGTGCCGGTGCGGGCGCGCGAGCACGTCGCGCGCGCCTTCGAAGCGGATGTCGAAGTCGAGGTGGTTCGCGCGCTCCTGCATGCCATAGAGGCGCAGGCTGCTGGATGGAAGAGCCGACGACATGGCGCGATGGTAAGCCCCTCGCCCAGGGCCGCCCCTACAGGCGGGACGGTGTTGCTTTCGTCCTGTTTTTGCGTAGATGCGTGCGCAAGCGCCGCCGCGGCGCGCTCCAGAATGGCCCGGCCGGCTGCGGCCGGCCTTCATCGCTTTTCATCAAAGATCCAGGAGACAAAGACCATGTCCAATTCACGACGCGGCCTGCTGGCCGGTTCCGCCGCCGTGGCCGCCAGCGCCATGGCCGGCTGCGCGCTGCCGGCCGGCGGCGCATCGCGCCCGGCGCCCACGCCCTTCACGGTCGCACTGGCTACGGTGCCGATCGTCGGCAGCGAGCAGGCGTTTCCGGTGCGCCGCATCTACTGCATCGGCCGCAACTATGCGGCCCATGCGCGCGAGATGGGTTCCGACCCGAGCCGCGAACCGCCCTTCTTCTTCCAGAAACCGGCGGACGCGATCCAGGTCGTCACGCCCGGCACCGTGGCCGACCATCCGTACCCCTCGCTCACCAAGAACTACCACTACGAGGTGGAACTGGTGGTCGCGCTCGGCAAGGGCGGGCGCAACATCGCGGCGGCGGATGCGCTGGACCTGGTCTATGGCTATTCGCTCGGGCTGGACATGACCCGGCGCGACCTGCAGCGCGAGATGGGCGACCAGAAAAAGCCCTGGGAGATCGGCAAGAGCTTCGACCGCTCGGCGCCGATCGGGCCGATCCATCCGGTGGCCAAGGTCGGCCACTACACCGACGGCGCGATCTGGCTCAAGGTGAACGGCCAGACCAAACAGAACGCCACGCTCAAGCACATGATCTGGTCGRTGGCGGAGCAGATCAGCCGCCTGTCGCAGGCCTTCGAGCTGATGCCCGGCGACATCATCTATTCGGGCACGCCCGAGAACGTGGGACCGGTGGTGCGCGGCGATGTGATCGAGATCCACATCGACGGCCTGCCGAACCTGTCAGTGCGCATCGTCTGATGGATGCGCCGGCCGGCTAGCTGCCGGCCACCTTCATGCGGTTGACCAGCACCGAGCCCGTGGTCTTGGCGCCGAAGGTGTAGGCATCGGCGCCGATGGCCTCGATGCCCATCAGCATGTCCTTGAGGTTGCCGGCAATGGTGATCTCGTGCACCGGGAAGGCGATCTTGCCCTTTTCGACCCAGAAGCCGCTCGCGCCGCGCGAGTAGTCGCCGGTCACGTAGTTCACGCCCTGCCCCATCAGCTCGATGACGAACAGGCCCGTGCCGAGCTTGGCGAGCATGGCGTCGAGATCGTCGCCCGGCTGGGTGAGGCGCGAGCTCAGCGTCAGGTTGTGCGAGCCGCCGGCGTTGCCGGTGGTCTTCATGCCCAGCTTGCGCGCGGAATAGGTCGACAAAAAGTAGCCTTCGAGCCGGCCGGCGTCCACCACCTTGCGTGCACGGGTCACCACGCCTTCGTCGTCGAAGGGCGAGCTGCCCTTGCCGCGCAGGATGTGCGGGTCTTCGGCCACGTCGACGTGCCTGGGCAGCACCGGCTTGCCGAGCGAATCGAGCAGGAAAGTGCTCTTGCGGTACAGCGCCCCGCCGCTCACGGCCTGCACCAGCCCGCCCAGCAGGCCCACGGCCAGCGGCGACTCGAACAGCACCGGGCATTCGGTGGTCTTGATCTTGCGCGACTTGAGCCGGCTCAGCGCCCGTTCGGCGGCATAGCGGCCCACCGCCTGCGGACTGGCCAGCTCGCCGGCCGAGCGCATGGAGCTGTACCAGGAGTCGCGCTGCATGTCGTCGCCCTTGCCGGCGATCGGCGCCACCGAGATCGAATGCCGCGAGCTGGCGTAGCCGCCGCGGAAGCCGTGCGTGTGGGCGCTGAAGAAGTGGCTCTGCTGGGCCGAGACGCCTGCGCCCTCGCTGTTGGTGATGCGCTTGTCGGTCGAGAGCGCCGCCTCTTCGCATTCGAGCGCGAGCCGGGCGGCTTCTTCGCTGGTCACGCTCCAGGGATGGAACAGGTCGAGTTCGGGGTGCTCCTTGGCGATGTCTTCCTCGTCGGGAAGGCCGCTGACCGGGTCTTCGGCGGTGAAGCGGGCGATGTCGTAGGCCGCCTGCACGGTCTGGGCGATGGCGGCCTCGGAGAAGTCGGAGGTGCTGGCGTTTCCGCGGCGGTGGCCCACGTAGACCGTGATGCCGAGCGACTTGTCGCGGTTGCGCTCCACGTTCTCGAGTTCGCCCTTGCGGACCGAGACGCTGAGGCCGCAGCCCTCGGAGGCCTCGGCGCCGGCATCGGTGGCACCGAGCTTCTTGGCGTGGGCCAGGGCCGTGTCGACCAGGTTTTCGAAGAAGGAGCGGCTGTAGGCGAAGCCGGAATCGGCGCGCGAGGAGGATGTCGTCATGTGGTGGCTATGATACTTGCGCCCCCCATATCCCGTTTTGTCCCGGCTTTCCGTTGCGCATTGCACGCGTTGCAACGCCGCACGGTGCGGCCCAGAATCCACCCCATGTCCCGCAAACCCAAAAAAGGCTATTTCGTCCGTGGCCAGTTCGTTGCCGAAGGCAGCGAGCTCGACCTGGAGCTCAAGCGCGAGCTCAAGGGCACCGACGAAGCCAGCCGCACCGATCTCAAGCGCGAAAGCGATGAACTGCAAAAGCTCGGCACCGAACTGCTCGGCCTGCGCGCCGGCCTGTTCGACGCGCTGCCGCTGGGCGAAAAACTGGTCGACGCCGTCGCCGAGGCCAAGCGCATCACCAACTTCGAGGGCAAGCGGCGGCAGATGCAGTTCATCGGCAAGCTGATGCGCAAGCTCGAACCCGAAGTACTCGAAGCCGTGAAGCTCGCCCTGACCGAGCAGAACAGCGTGCCCGCGGCCGAAACCGCCGCGCTGCACGAGGCCGAGCGCTGGCGCGACCGCCTGATTGCCGACGACGACGCGCTGGGCGGCTGGATCGAAACCCACCCCGCCACCGATTCCCAGCAGCTGCGCGCCCTGGTGCGCCAGGCCCGCAAGGACCTGAAGGCCGGGCCCGCCGGCGAGGCGCCGCGCCAGGGCAAGGCCTACCGCGAGATCTTCCAGCTGGTGCGCGCGCAGCTTGCGGTGCACGGCGGTGCGGACCATGCGGCGGCCGCGGCCGCGCAGGACCGGGAGGAAGACGCGTGAGTCGTCTGTCTTCCTCCCTCCCCTCCCGGGGGAGGGCCGGGGCGGGGGCACGCAGCGTATCCATTGGGCGCCCCGGCTGCCCCCATCCCAACCTTCCCCCGGAAGGGGAAGGAGCAACACCATGACCACACCCGACCCCGTCCGCATCGGCATCGTCTCCATCAGCGACCGCGCCTCCAGCGGCACTTATGAAGACAAGGGCCTGCCCTCGCTGCAGGCCTGGCTGGCCCGCGCGCTCAAGAATCCGATCGATTTCGAGGCCCGGCTGATTCCCGACGAAGCGGCCCTGATCAGCGCTACGCTGATCGAGCTGGTGAACGCCGGCTGCTCGCTGGTGCTGACCACCGGCGGCACCGGCCCGGCGCTGCGCGACGTGACGCCCGAGGCCACGCTGGCCGTGGCCCACAAGGAAATGCCCGGCTTCGGCGAGCAGATGCGCCAGATCAGCCTGCGCTTCGTGCCCACCGCGATCCTGTCGCGCCAAGTGGCGGTGATCCGCGACCAAAGCCTGATCATCAACCTGCCGGGACAGCCCAAGTCGATCGCGGAAACGCTCGAAGGGCTCAAGGACACCGAAGGCGTGCAGGCCGTGCCCGGCATCTTCGCGGCGGTGCCCTACTGCATCGACCTGATCGGCGGGCCGTACCTGGAGACCGACGACACGGTCTGCAAGGCGTTCCGACCGAAGTCGGCCATCAGGCGCTGAGCGGGCCGGCCTCGTCCTCATCCTCATCGCGCCGGTGCGCGATGCGGTAGAGCAGCGGCAGCACCAGCAGCGTCAGCACGGTCGATGACAGGATGCCGCCGATCACCACCGTGGCCAGCGGCCGCTGCACCTCGGCGCCGGTGCCGGTGGCGATGGCCATCGGCACGAAGCCCAGCGATGCGACCAGCGCGGTCATCAGCACCGGCCGCAGCCGGGTGAGCGCGCCTTCCCGAATTGCCGCGTCGAGCGGCAGCCCGCCCTCGCGCAGCTTGCGGATGAACGAGATCATCACCAGCCCGTTGAGCACCGCCACGCCCGACAGCGCGATGAAACCCACCGCCGCCGAGATCGACAGCGGAATGCCGCGCAGCCACAGCGCGACGATGCCGCCCGTGAGCGCGAACGGAATGCCGGTGAACACCAGCAGCCCGTCCTTCAGGTTGCCGAACATCGCGAACAGCAGCGTGAACACCAAGAGCAGCGCCACCGGCACCACCACCTGCAGCCGCTCGGCGGCCGAGGCCAGGTTCTCGTACTGGCCGCCCCAGGCCGTCCAGTAGCCCGGCGGAATGCGCACCTTGCGCATCGCTTCCTCGGCCTCGGCCACGAAGGAGCCGAGGTCGCGCCCGCGCACATTGGCGCTCACCACGATGCGCCGCTTGCCGTCCTCGCGGCTCACCTGGTTCGGGCCCGGCGCAAGCTCCAGCGTGGCGACTTCGCCAAGCGGGATGAAGCTCGCGCGCTGCGGTGCCTGCGCGCCCGCGCCCACGGGCAGCGCCAGCGGCAGGCGCTTGATCGCCTCCAGGTCGGTGCGCAGGTTCTCGGGCAGCCGCACGATGATGCCGAAGCGCCGGTCGCCGTCGAACAGCGTGCCCGCCTCGCGGCCGCCCACCGCAATGGAGACCGCGTCCTGCACGTCGCCCACGTTGAGGCCGTAGCGCGCGGTCTTGGCGCGGTCGATGTTCACCGTGAGCATCGGAAGGCCCGTGGTCTGCTCGACCTTCACCTCGGCCGCGCCGGGAATCTTGCCCAAGGTTTCCGACACCTCGGCCGCGGTCTTGTTCAGCACCTCCATGTCGTCGCCGAAGATCTTCACGGCCACGTCGCTGCGCACGCCCGAGATCAGTTCGTTGAAGCGCAGCTGGATCGGCTGCGAGAACTCGTAGCTGTTGCCCGGCAGCTTCTCGACTTCTTCCCGCACGGCCGCCAGCAGCTCGTCGCGCGTGCGCCGCGATTTACCGTGGAATACGGGCCACTCGCCTTCCGGCTTGAGCATGATGTAGCCGTCGGAGATGTTCGGCGGCATCGGGTCCGACGCGATCTCGGCCGTGCCGGTGCGCGCGAACACGCGCTCGATCTCCGGAAACTTCGCCTTCAGCGTGCGTTCGATCTGCTTTTGCATCTCGACCGACTGCGTGAGGCTGGTGCCCGGAATGCGCAGCGCCTGCAGGGCGAAGTCGCCTTCGCCCAGGCTCGGCACGAACTCCGTGCCCAGGCGCGTTGCCAGCAGGCCCGAGAGCAGCACCGCCACCACCGCCGTGGTGATGACCAGCGGCCTGGCCGCCATCGCGCGCGCCAGCAGCGGCTCGTAGCCGCACCGGGCCCACTGCATCAGGCGGTTCTCCTTCTCGCTCACCTTGTGGCCGATGAAGAGCGCCACGGCCGCGGGAATGAAGGTGATCGACAGGATCATCGCGCCCAGCAGCGCGATCACCACGGTGAAGGCCATCGGGTGGAACAGCTTGCCCTCCACGCCCGCGAGCGCAAAGATCGGCAGGTACACGACCATGATGATCAGCTGGCCGAACAGCAGCGGCCGCCGCGCCTCCTGCGAGGCCGCGAACACCTCGTGGAAACGCTCGCTGCGCGTCAGTACCCGCCCGTGCCTCGCCTGCGCATGCGCGAGGCGCCGCACGCAGTTCTCGACGATCACCACCGCGCCGTCGATGATGATGCCGAAGTCCAGCGCGCCCAGGCTCATGAGGTTGGCGCTGACCTTCTGGTTCACCATGCCGGTGAAGGTGAAGAGCATCGACAGCGGAATCACCAGCGCGGTGATCAGCGCCGCGCGCATGTTGCCGAGGAACAGGAACAGCACCGCAATCACCAGCACCGCGCCCTCGAACAGGTTCTTCTTCACCGTGGCAATGGCCTTGTCGACCAGCACCGTGCGGTCGTACACGGTGACGGCCTTCACGCCCGCGGGCAGCGTGCGGTTGATCTGCTGCATCTTCCTGTCGACCGCCTGCGAGACGGTGCGGCTGTTCTCGCCGATCAGCATGAACACCGTGCCCAGCACCACCTCGCGGCCGWTGTCGGTGGCGGCGCCGGTGCGCAGCTCCTGGCCGATGCCGACCTCGGCCACGTCGCGCACGCGCAGCGGCATGCCGGCCGCGCTCGCGCCGGAGTTCGCGAGGATCACATTGCCGATGTCCTCCACCGACTTGACCTGGCCCGGCGCGCGGATCAGGTACTGCTCGCCGCGCTTCTCGATGTAGCCTGCGCCCACGTTGGCGTTGTTGCGCTCCAGTGCGCTGACCAGGTCGGCCATCGCAAGGCCGTGCGCCTGCAGCTTGGCAGGGTCGGGCGCGATCTGGAACTCCTTGGCATGGCCGCCGATGGAATTGATCTCGGTCACGCCCTTCACGTTGCGCAGCTGCGGCTTGATGATCCAGTCCTGGATCTCGCGCAGGTCGGTGGGCGTATAGGGCGTGCCGTCGGCCTTCTTCGCGCCCTCCTCGGCCTCCACGGTCCAGAGATAGATCTCGCCGAGCCCGGTCGATATCGGCCCGATCACCGGCGAGATGCCGGCGGGCATGCGCTCGCGCGCCGACTGGATGCGCTCGTTCACGAGCTGCCGCGCAAAGTAGATGTCGGTGCCGTCCTCGAAGATCACCGTCACCTGCGACAGGCCGTAGCGCGACAGCGACCGGGTCTGCTGCAGCCCCGGCAGGCCGGCCATCACCGTCTCGATGGGGTAGGTCACGCGCTGCTCGGCCTCGAGCGGCGAATAGCCCGGCGCGGCGGTGTTGATCTGCACCTGCACGTTGGTGATGTCGGGCACCGCGTCGATCGGCAGCTTCTGGTAGCTGAAGACGCCGAGGGCCGCCATGCCCAGCACGGCCAGCAGCACCAGCCAGCGCTGCTCGATGGAAAACCGGATGACTCGTTCGAACATGCGGCGTCCTCAGTGGGTGTGGGTGGCAGAGCTCTTGCCCTGCTGCGACTTCACGACGAAGCTGCCGCTCGCGGCGTGGGCCGTGCCGGGCTTCAGCCCGCTCAACACTTCGATGCGCCGTCCGTCGCTGCGGCCGGTCTGCACCTGCTGCGGAATGAAGCCGCCGGGCACCTTGAGGAAGACGGTGGGCTTGTCTTCCACCGCCTGCACCGCGTCGGCCGAAACCGTCACCGCGGCCTCCGCCTCCGACGAGACGAGCTCCACATTCACGAACAGCCCGGGCCGCCAGATGCGCTGCGGATTCGTCACCGTGACGCGCGCCGTGGCGGTGCGCGTCTGCGCGCCGATCAGCGAGCCGACGTAGGACACCGTGCCGCTGGCCGCCTGCTCGAACGCGCTGGAGCGGATGCTCACCGGCTCGCCGATGCGCACCAGGTTCAGGTTGCTGGCGGCCACGCTGATCTCGGCCCACACGGTCGAGAGATCGGAAATGGTGAAGACGCTGGCGTCTTCCTTCACCGATTCGCCGAGCGAGATGTGCTTCTCGACCACCATGCCGTCGAAGGGCGCGCGCAGCTCGTAGCGGCCCAGGGCCGAAGACGTGGGCGCGGCGCCCAGCGCCAGCAGCTTCTGGTTCGCATTGGCCACGGCGATCTGCGCCTCCTGCATGGCCTGCGGTAGGTGGTGCGGGCGAGCTCGAGCCGGCGCTGTGCCGATTGAAGCTCGCTGCGCTGCTCCGACAGCGTCGGGCTCGAGAGCACCGCCAGCACCTGTCCGCGCTTGACCTCCTGCCCGAGGTTGGCCGGCACGCTCTCGACCACGCCCGCCACGCGCGGCACCACGTGGGCCGTGCGGTCTTCGTTGAACTTGATCTCGCCGGGCAACTGCAGCGTGGTCTTGATGCGCGCCGGGCCGGCACTTTCGATGGCCACGCCGGCGGCCTGGATCTGCGCGTCGGTGAAGGCGATCTTCTTCTCTTCTTCCTCGTTGTGCTCCTCGCCGGCATGGCCCTTGGCTTCGCCGTGCGCGTGGCCGTGCTCCTCCTTGCCCTCGGCATGGCCTTCCTCCTTGCCTTCCTCATGGTGCTCGCCATCGGCATGCCCCTCGGCTTCCGAATGCCCGGCGGCTTCGGGCGCAGGCGGCGCGGTGCGCAGGATCATCGCGCCGGCGCCGAGGCCCACCGCCAGCACGACCGCGATGGCCATCCACTGCTTCCTGCCGATGCGCTCGGCGAAAGGCTTGCGTTCTTCTTCGGTGTTCATGATTGGTGCATTCCTTGTCAGCGCACGGCGGGTGCCGCATCAGGGGTTTCTTCTTCGCCGCCGGTGCCGAGCAGCCGGTCGAGATCGGCGGCCGCGCGGTGCGCGTCGGCCACGGCCAGCAGGTGCTGGTTGCGCACCTGGAACAGCGTGCGCTGCGCATCGAGCGCCTCGAGAAAGCTGAACTTGCCGAGCTCGAAGCCCCTGGCGGCGGCCTTGTGGGCGGCTTCGGCGCCGGGCAGCGCATCGCGCTGCAGGGTCAGGGCGGTGGCGCGCGCCGAGCGCAGGCGCTCGGTGGCTTGCGCCACGTCGGCGCCCAGTTGCAGTTCCGCCGCGGCGAGCTCGTCGCGCGCCTTCTCTTCGCGGCTCAGCGCCTCGGCCACATTGCCGCGGTTGGTGTCGAAGATCGGCAGCGGCACCGACAGGCCCACCACGACCTGGTTGCGGCCGCTGCCGCTGCCCATGCCCTCGTCGGCCGGCACGCGCTTGGCGCCCAGCGACACCGTGACGTCGGGCACGCGCCGGGCCTGCTCCAGGTCCGACAGCGCCTGGCGCCGCTCCACCTCGAGCCGCGCCTGCCGCAGCACCGGCGCCGCGGAGAGCCGGCCCTCCACATCCGCCGCAGCAGCAT
>NZ_JBFTPJ010000055.1:0-12103 GCF_056398445.1 Variovorax sp. 01T439_2 | reverse complement strand
GCCTACGAGCAGCTGAAGGCCGTCAATCCGCGCCTGATCTATTGCAGCCTCACGGRCTATGGCGAAACCGGTCCGCTGCGCGAGAAGGCGGGCTACGACCAGGTGCTGCAGACCATGACCGGCATGTGCGCGCTGCAGGGCAAGCGCGGCGAGCCGCCCGAGATCATCTATGGCTCGGTGGTCGMCTACTATGCGGCCGCGCTGGTGGCCGCGGGCGTGGCCTCGGCGCTGTACGAGCGCGAGAAAAGCGGCCAGGGCCAGTTCGTCGGCGTGTCGCTGCTGCGCTCCGCGCTCACGATGCAGTCGGCGCGCATGGTGTGGGCCGAGGGCGAGCCCAAGGACGTGGGGCGCGACATGCGCTCGGGCGGCATCACCGGCATCCATCCGACGCGCGAGGGGCATCTCTACATCTCGGCCAACACGCCGCATTTCTGGCGCGCGCTGTGCGACAAGGTGGGCCTGTCCGAACTCGCGGCCGACGAGCGCTACGACTCGGTGCGCAAGCGCGCGCAGCATTTTGCCGAGATCGTTCCGCTGCTGCGCGAGGCGCTGGCCGCGCGCAGCGCGCTCGAGTGGGAGGAACTGTTCGGCGAGGAGGTGCCCTGCGCCGCAGCCCGCACGGTCGAGGACATGTTCGACAACGAGCAGGTGCTGGCCGAGGACATGGTGGCGACCTTCGCGCATCCCACGCTCGGCTCCTACCGCGGCTTCACGCGGCCGGTGCAGTTCGGCCGCACGCCCGGCCCCGAGCCCTTTGCGGCACCCACGCTGGGGCAGCACACGCAGGCGGTGCTGGCGGCGCACAAGGCCGCGGACGCGGCCGGCTGAACGACGCGCATGCAAGTTCCCCACAGCAGCGGCACGCGCAAGCCCGCCTGCACCGCGCCCGCGGGCGCCTGCGATGCGCACATGCATGTCTACGACCGCCGCTTCGCACTCCACGGCTCGCCCGAGGCGATGCTCGACGACGCCACGGCCGCCGACTACCGCCTGCTGCAGCAGCGCATCGGCACCGAGCGCACGGTCGTCGTGCAGCCGCGCGTGCACGGCACCGACAACAGCGTGACGCTCGATGCCATTCGCACATTGGGCACGGCGCACACCCGCGGCGTGGCCGTGGTCCGGCCCGACGTGAGCGATGCCGAGCTCGAGCGCCTGCATGCGGGCGGCATTCGCGGTATCCGCTTCACGCTCTACACGGCCGCCAATGCGATGACCGGCTTCGAGATGGTCGAGCCGCTCGCGCAGCGCGTGCATGCGCTGGGCTGGCATGTGCAGTTGCACTGGAACGCGGACCAGATCGCCGGGCATGCGGCCCTGCTCGCGCGGCTGCCCTGCACGATCGTGTTCGACCACCTTGCGCGGCTGCCGCTGCCCGATGCGACGGCGCATCCTGCATTCGGCGTGGTGAGCCGGCTGCGCGACAGCGGCCGCACCTGGATCAAGCTCTCGGGCGCCTATCTCGATTCGAAGGCCGGCGCCGCTGGCGGCTATGCAGACACGAGCGCCATTGCACAGGCCTGGGTCCGCCAGGCGCCGGAGCGCGTGGTGTGGGGCAGCGACTGGCCGCATCCGACCGAGCCCGCGGCCGCCAAGCCCGACGACGCGCTGCTGTTCGACCTGCTGGGCCAATGGGTTCCGGACGAGGCCCAGCGCCGCCGCGTGCTCGTCGACAACCCCGCGCTGCTGTACGACTTTCCTGAAACGACCAAGACCGAGACGACCGAATGACGAAGAAGAAACGCATCCTGAAATCGATGGCCGCACTGGCCGCCTGCGTGCCGCTGCTGGGCTGGGCCGCATGGCCCGAGAAGCCGATCCGCATGGTGGTGCCGTACGCCGCGGGCGGCGGCGCCGACAACACCGCGCGCGTCGTCGCGCAGCAGATGAGCATCGCGCTCGGCCAGCAGATCGTCATCGACAACCGGCCGGGTGCGGGCGGCGTGATCGGCGAGGACAACGTGGCCAAGGCGCCCGCCGACGGCTACACCGTGCTCTACGACGCCTCGGCGTTCTCGGTGAACCCGTCGCTGCGCAAGCTGCCTTTCGATGCCGCGAAAGACTTCATCCCGGTGTCGCTGGTGGCCACCGCGCCGCAGATCCTCGTCGTGCCCGCCACGGCGCCCTACCAGACAGTGGCGCAGTTCCTGGACTTCGCGCGCAAGAACCCCGGCAAGCTGAGCTTTGCCTCGGCGGGTGGCGGCACCGGCTCGCACCTGGCGGGCGAGGCGCTGAACGAGCAGGCCAAGCTCAGCCTCATGCACGTGCCCTACAAGGGCGGCGCACCCGCGCTGACCGACGTGATGGGCGAGCAGGTGTCGGCCTACTTCGGCAACGTGGCGTCGACGCTCGGCTACGTGCAGTCGGGCAAGCTGCGCGCGCTGGCCGTGAGTTCCGCCAAGCGCGTGCCCGGCCTGCCCGACACGCCGACGCTCGCCGAGTCGGGCCTGCCGGGCTACAACGTGGTCGAGTGGAACGGCGTGTTTCTTCCCAAGGGCACGCCGCCCGACATCGTGCAGCGGCTCGGCAAGGCGGTGCAGGCGGCCGTCAACGAGCCGCAGGTCAAGCAGAAGCTGCTGCAGCTTGGCCTGGAACCCGCCGGCACCACGCCGGAGGCCTTTGCGAAGTTCGTGCAGAACGAGACGGGGCGCGTGGGCGCGCTGGTGAAGGCGCGCAACATCCGGGTCGATTGAATCCGGCCTTCTTCCCTTCTTCTCTTCATGCAGCCGGCCGCCCACCCCCGCAGGCTGCTGCAACCGAGGCCGCCGGGTATTCCATCTCCAGCATGACCCAGTCGCGCCGCGCCGCGCCATAGCGCTCGCCGATCTCGCACAGCGTGCGGTCCAGCTGCGGCACCGGCTTCAGCGACGAAGAGAGCGGCAGGCGCCCTGTCCCTTCGCGGGGCGGCTGCGCCAGCAGCACCAGCCCGCTGCGCAGCCTGACCGGGCCCGCGGCCGATGCGGCATCGACGCCGATGTGCCCGGTGCGCGTCCACGCATCGACGGCCAGCGCCAGGGCGATGTCGTCGGCGCCGTCCTGCACATCCACGCGCCAATGCTCGCCGCGCCAGAACGCAGCCTTGTTGAGCAGGAAGTCCACCCTGCGGCCGGTGTCCAGGTAGAACGGCGAACTGTCGTGCACCGGCGTCCATGAAGCCACGCCGAGTTCCGTTGCAAGGGCCCTGGCTTTCTCTGGCCCGCCGATCGCCTCCACCAGCGCCAGCATGGCCGGCACCGAGGCGGTGATGCCGGTGGTGGTGGCAACCCCGCGGTCCACCACGTAGCGCTGGTGCGGCACGTAGCTGGCGCCGGGGTGGCGCGCAAGCAGCGTGCCGCGGTCGTACCAGTGGCCCGCGAAGCGCCGGCCGTCGAGCAGGCCGGCGCGGCCGACCACGCGCGCGCCCGAGCAGACGCCGATCACCCGTGCACCGCGCGCCGCCTGCTGCTGGAGCCAGGCCGCCACCTCAGGGTTGTCGTCGGCGATCATCGCCGGCACGATCACGTAGTCGGCGCCCGCGGGATGAAGCCTGTCGAAGCCGGCAAAGTCCTGCGCGCCATCGACCTCGAGTGCGGGATACAGGCTCACGCGGCCCGCGCGCGGCGCCACGATCCGCACCTCGGCCACATCGGCGCGCCGGAGCACCGCATGCGGCAGCAGCAGGTCGGTCATCTCGGTGCCTTCGTTCAGCGCGAGCACGGCCACCACGGGCCGGCCGGCGCGATGCGGCTTCAGCGCCTCGACGAAGGCCTGCTTCTCGCGCTCGCTGCGCGCCGCATCGGCCTGCGCGGGCGGCAGCGGCGGCGCGCCCCCCGTGCAGCCTGCCAGCGCAAAGGCTGCAATACTTGCACCGATCAGCGCTCCTATCGATCTCCACATGGCCATTCCCCTGTCGACTTGATGATGACGATGCCCAGAGATTACGAATGCCCACCCTGACCCGCAAGGACGAAGAAACCGCGGTTTCTGCCAGCGACGTGGTGCTGGTGGTGTTCGACGGCGTCGAGGTGATCGACGTCGCCGGCCCGGCCAGCGTGTTCAGCAAGGCCGAGCAGATGCATCCGGGCAGCTACCGCCTGCACATCGCATCGCCGGCCGGCGGCACCGTGTCGACGAACGGCGGCCTGAGCTTTTCCGGCACCTGCAGCCTGCAGCAGCTGCCCGCGTCGATCGACACGCTGATCGTCGCCGGCGGGGACGAGCCGGCGGTGCGCGCGGCCATCCTCGAGCAGCGCATCGGCGCCTGGCTACGCCAAGTGGCGCCGCGCACGCGCCGCATGGCGAGCGTGTGCAGCGGCGCCTTCGCGCTGGCCGCGGCGGGCCTGCTCGACGGCCGCGAGGCCACCACCCACTGGCGCGTGTGCGACCAGCTGCAGGCGCTGCGGCCGCAGGTGCGGGTGCAGCGCGAGCGCATCTACGTGCACGACGGGCCGGTGTGGACCTCGGCCGGCGTCACCACCTGCATCGAGCTTGCGCTTGCGCTGGTCGAGGACGACCTCGGCCATGCCGTGTCGATGGAAATCGCCCGCACGCTGGCGCTGCCGATGCTGCGCGGCGGGGCGCAGCCGCAGCTGACGCAGGCGCTCCAGGCGCAGGCCTCGGCCAGCCACCGCCTGCGCGAACTGGTGGCGTGGATCGGCACGCATCCGCAGGATGACCTGTCGGTCGAGGCCCTGGCCGAGCGCGTGCAGATGAGCCCGAGAAACTTCGCGCGCGCCTTCGCGGCCGAGACCGGCTGCACGCCGGCGCGCTTTGTCGAACAGGTCCGCGTGGCCGCCGCCGCGCAGCTGCTGCGCCAGACGCGGTGGCCGCAGGACCGCATCGCGAGCCGCAGCGGCTTCCGCTCGGTGGACGCGCTGCAGCGCGCCTTCGCGCGGCAGCACGGCCTGACGCCGCAAGCCTATCGAACCCATGACGACACCTGACGCCACTTCCCTTGCACTGATCGACGACTGTTCCCAAGCTTCGCTGCAACTGCTCGAACGCAACCTCACGCCGCACGGCATCCTGGCCGCCACCCGCACCGAGGCGGCCGTGGCGCGGCGCTACACGCGCATCTTCGGGCGCGACGCGGCCATCTGCGTGATGGCCATGTGCGGCAGCGGCGTGCCCGCGCTGGAGCAGGGCGCCGTCGCCAGCCTCGACGCGCTGGCCGCGCAGCAGGCGGCCAACGGCCAGATTCCCAAGTACGTCGACCCCGATGGCCAGGATGCCGACTTCTGGTACCTGGGCTGCATCGACGCCACGCTGTGGTGGCTGATCGCGGTGGACCACGTGCGCCGCCACGGCCAGGTCGGCGCCACGCACTGGCACGCCGAGGTGCAGCGCGCGATCGGCTGGCTGCTGGCGCAGGAGCACCAGCACTTCCGGCTGCTGCAGCAGAACGAGGCCAGCGACTGGGCCGACATCATGCCGCGCTCGGGCTATGTGCTCTACACCAACGCGCTCTGGTACGAGGTGAAGCGCCGCTTCGCGCTGGACCATGCCGAGGCGACGCAGCACCACTTCAACCACCTGTTCAATCCGTTCCAGCAGGATCTGCCCGAATACCACCGCGCCCGGCTGCTGCGGCACTACGCGCGCCGCGGCCGGACCGACCCGGGCCTGTACCTGAGCTTCGTCAACCTGTCCTTCGTCGGCAACGAGGGCGACGTGTTCGGCAACGTGCTGGCCATCCAGGGCGGGCTCGCCGATTCGGAGATGGCGAACCGCATCGTCCGCACCATTGCCGCGGCGCGCGCCTGCGAGCCGTACCCGGTGCGCGTGGTGCTGCATCCGCTGACGCGCGAGCATGCGCTGTGGCGGCCGTACATGGCGCGCCACCAGCAGAACGTGGTGCACCAGTACCACAACGGCGGCATCTGGCCTTTCGTGGGCGGCTTCTGGGTGATGGCGCTCGCGCGGCTCGGGCTGCACGACGTGGCCTGGCCCGAGCTTGCGCGCCTTGCGCATGTGAACCAACTCGGCGGCTGGCGTTTTACCGAGTGGTTCCACGGCCGCACGCTGGTGCCGATGGGCATGGCGGGCCAGAGCTGGAATGCCGCGGCCTTTCTGCTCGCCCGGCGTGCGCTGGAGGGCAGCGGGGCGGCCTGGTGACTGACTTCAGGGAGGTGGCTGCGAAAGAACCCAGCCGGCCAGCGCCTTCGCCTCTTCATCGCTCAGCTGCGGCTGGCGCGGCATGATGACGCGCCCCCAGGTGCCCACGCTGCCGCCCTGGATCTTTGCGGCCAGCCGCGAGGGCGCCGCCGCGTCGCCGCGGTAGCGCTTGGCGATCTGCGCGAAGCCGGGGCCGACCTGCTTTCGGAGCATGCCGTGGCAGGCGAGGCAGCCGCGTTCGCGGGCCAGTGCCTGCGCCCCGTCGACAGTGCCGGCGAATGCCGGCGCGGACATCAGCAGCGAAACCAGCAGCGCGAGCGACAGAAGTTTCCGCCTGTTGCGCGATGGACGTTTTGAAATGAGAGGCATGGGCCCTATACGTTCTGGCGCATCTCCCACGGGGCGGCTGCGCTTATGCTGTGCGGAAATCACAACGCCGATTTTCCCACCATGACCGACTACCGCCCCGTCTTCGACCAGAGCTTCGGCAAGCTCGCCGCCGAGCGCCTGCCCGAACTGCTGCGCGCCATGCCCAAGGCCGAGCTGCACATGCACATCGAGGGCTCGCTCGAACCCGAGCTGATCTTCGCGCTCGCGCAGCGCAACGGCGTGGCCATTCCCTATGCCAGCGTCGAAGAGCTGCGCCGCGCCTACGCCTTCACCAACCTGCAGAGCTTTCTCGACATCTACTACGCCGGCGCGAGCGTGCTGCTGAAGGAGCAGGACTTCTACGACATGGCCTGGGCCTACCTGGAGCGCSCCGCGGCCGACAACGTGGTGCGCACCGAGATGTTCTTCGACCCGCAGACGCACACCGCGCGCGGCGTGCCGATGGAGACGGTCGTCCACGGCCTGCACCGCGCATGCGCGGATGCAGAGGCGAAGCTCGGCGTGAGCGCGGCGCTGATCCTGTGCTTCCTGCGCCACCTGAGCGAGGAAGAGGCCTTCGAAACGCTGGAGCAGGCGCTGCCGTTCCGCGACAAGTTCATCGGCGTGGGCCTCGATTCGAGCGAGGTCGGCCATCCGCCCGAGAAGTTCGCGCGCGTGTTCGCGCGCTGCCGCGAGCTGGGCTTCCACTTGGTCGCACACGCGGGCGAGGAGGGGCCGCCGGCCTACGTGTGGAGCGCGCTCGACGTGCTCAAGGTCGAGCGCGTCGACCACGGCGTGCAGAGCGCAAAGGATCCGGCGCTGATGAAGCGGCTCGCGCAGGACCGCATTCCGCTCACCGTGTGTCCGCTGTCCAACCTCAAGCTCTGCGTGTTCCCCGACCTGGCGCAGCACAACCTGGGCGCGCTGCTCGACGCGGGGCTGGTGGCCACCGTCAATTCGGACGACCCGGCCTACTTCGGCGGCTACATGAACCAGAACTTCACGCAGACCTTCGGGGCCACCGGCCTCGGCGTGCAGCAGGCCTGGCAGCTCGCGGCCAACAGCTTCGAAGGCAGCTTCATCGACGCCGCCGCCAAGCGCGCCTACGTCGACCGGCTCAACGCCGTCTTCGCGAGCTTCTGACCGGCCGCGGCGGCCCGCGGCACCAGCAGCGGCATCGCCACCAGCGCGCAGGCGCTGGCCGCAAGCCACACCAGCGGYCAGCCCTGCAGCGCGAGCAGGTGCGGAATGGAAAAGGGCGTGATGAAGCACACCAGGAACACGCTGGTGTTCGCCATGCCGAGCGCGGTGCCCGCGCGGGCCGCGCCGGCCAGCGTGGCCAGTTCCGTGTAGGCCACGCCGTGCCAGGCTGATACGCAGACGCCGCTGGCCGCGAGCAGCCCCACCAGTGCGATGCGCAGCGCCGCTGAATCGGCTGCGTGCGTGCCCGCCGCCATCACCAGTACTGCGAGTCCTGCGAACAGCAGCACGCTGAGCGCACTGCAGGCGCGCAGGTAGGCGGGGCGGTTGCGGCGGCGGTCGGTCCAGCGGCCGCTCCATACGCGCATCGCCATCGCGCCGACCTGCACGAACACCATCGTGGCCGTGATGGTTGCAAGGCCCGCATGGCCGAAGTCGTGCAGGAACACCGTGCCGAAGGACAGCACCGCGAACTGCGGCGCGCACAGGATGCCGATGCCCAGCACGATGCGCCAGACGCGGGCATCGCGCAGCGGGCCGCTCTTCTTCGGCATGGCCGCGGCTTCGGCAACACCGGCCCTGGTGCGCGGCGTGTCCGGCGTGTCCGGCGCGATGGGCGGCTCATGCACCCAGGCCCAGCTCATGGCCGCGCTCAGCGCGCACAGCAGCGCCAGCAGGCCGTAGAGCGCGGCAAAGCCGAAGTGCAATGCGACGAACGGCAGCACCAGCGCGCCGATGCCGCCGCCCAGCGGCACCGCGGTCTGGCGGATGCTCATCGCAAGCCCGCGCTCGCCGGCGTCGAACCACGTCATCACCGCGCGGCCGCTCGCGCCGTTGACGCTGCCGCCCAGCAGGCCCACCAGCAGCAGGCCGGCGCCGAGCCAGCCGAGGCCGGGGATGTGCTGCGCGCTGGGCGCGGCCCAGAGCGCCATCGCCACGAGTGCGATGGCGGTGCTGCCAAGACCCGTGAGCAGCACCGGCCGGTCGCCCCAGCGGTCGGTCAGCAGTCCCCACGGCAGCTCGCTGACCGAGATGCCCAGGCCCATGAGGCCGAGCACGAGGCCGAGCGTGGCATTGTCGAGCTGGTAGCCGGTGCGCATCAGCACCGCAGTCATCGGGATGCCGCTGAAGGCCACGGAGAACGCCGCGTTGGCGGCCACGCCGGCGGCCAGCACCTTCCAGCGGTGGCGCGGGGAACAGGAAGGGGAGGAGGGCGAATGGATCATGTTGCGGCGCAGTGTCCGCCGTTGCAAAGATTCTGAAAATCAGAAAATAATGAGCCAATCGTCCCAAAAATCAGGACGATCAACGAAGGGTGGATCCATGTCCCAGGTGATGTTCGATCTCGATGTGCTGCGCAGTTTTTCCACTGGCATCGCGCTCGGCAGCTATGCGCGCGCGGCCGACCGGCTGGGCCGCTCCACATCGGCCGTGAGCGCGCAGCTCAAGAAACTGGAGGCGCAGGCCGGCACCGCGCTGTTCCGCAAGGCCGGCCGCAGGCTGGAGCTCACCGACGCGGGCGAGACGCTGCTGGCCTATGCCCACCGCATGCTCGAACTCAACGAGGAAGCGGGCGCCGCCATGCGCGGTGCAGACCTGCAGGGCTGGGTGCGGCTCGGCCTGCAGGAAGACTTCGGCGAAACGCTGCTGCCCGCGGTGCTCGGCCGCTTTGCGCGCGCGCATCCCAAGGTGCGCATCGAGGCCTGCGTGGCGCGCAGCGCCGAACTGCGCGAACGGCTCGAACTTCGGCAGCTCGACCTGGCGCTGGTGTGGGACACCGGCGAGCAGATGACGCCGCACGGCGAGCGCGTGGCGCGGCTGCCGCTGCAATGGATCGGCCCGAGGTCGCCCGATGCGCTCGACGCGGCCTGGTGGAAGGAGCGAGAGCGCCGCGGCAGCAGCGTGCGCAAGTCGAAGGAGCCGCTGCCGCTGGTGCTGCTCGATGCGCCATGTCCGCTGCGCGAGATCGTGGTGGCCGCGCTCGACCGCGCCGGCACGCCGTGGCGGCATGCGTTCACGAGCGCCAGCCTGGCCGCGCTGTGGGCCGCCACCTCGGCCGGGCTGGGCCTGTCGGTGCGCACGCCCTTCGGCCTGCCCGCGCATGTGCGTGCCATCGACCGCGCGGCCATCGGCCTGCCGGCGCTGCCGCAGATGTCGCTGATGCTCTATCGCGCGCAGGCCGCGGCCGAGGCCCCGGTGGCGCGCCTTGCCACGCTGCTGCTGGAGGCCGTGCGCGAGCATGTGCAGGCGGAGCCGGCGCAGCTTCATTGAGCCGCACCGGGCACAATCCCGTAGCCCTTGCGCCGTGCCGATGCATGAGAATCCGTCGCCGGAGACAAGACAAAAAAGAGACACGGCATGACCACGCAGCAAAACTTCCTGCACCTCTGGGACGACAGGTTTCTCTACATCACGCCGGCGATCCAGTCGGGGCTCACGGCGCGCTCGTCGGCGACGCTGCTGGCGTCGGTCAGCGGCCATCCGTTCATGCTCGAGGCGCTCGATGGCACGCGCGTGCACTGTACCGCCGCGCTGGTGGCTCCGCATGTGTCGCGCCGGCTCGACGTCGATGGTTGCGGGCTGCTGTCGCTCAACCTCGATCCGGCATCGAGCGCCTACCGCATGCTCGCGCGCTGCATGGGCGGCCACGGCATCGAGCCGATCGATGCGCGCTGCTTCGGCAAGCTGCGCGACGACTTCGAACCCGCGCAGCGCGGGCTGCTCGGCGACGCCCGGCTGCAGTCGCTCAGCGCAAAGATGGTCGAGGCGATCACCGGATGCCCGGAACTCGCGCCGCCGATCGACCGGCGCATCGAACGCGTGCTGCAGGCCATCCGCGAACACGCCGGCCAGATCCCGCTGAAGAAACTCTCGGCCGTGGCCTGCCTATCGCCCGACCGGCTGACGCATCTCTTCGCCGAGCAGGTGGGTGTGTCGGTCAAGCGCTATGCGTTGTGGACCAAGGTGYGGCGCACGGTGCAGCAGTTCACCGGCCACCGGCCGCTCACCGACGTGGCGCTGGTCAGCGGCTTCACCGATGCGGCGCACATGAGCCGTACCTTCCAGCGTTACTTCGGGCTCCCGCCGTCGTTTCTCGCGAGCCGGGTGCATGTGACGGCGGACGCGCAGGCGTCGCACGCCTGGGGCCACGCGACCGCCCACTGAGTCGCCCGCATGACAGCGGCTGCGTTCAAGCCGCGGCCTGTCTCCATGCGTAGGCTGCAAGGTGCTCCATCRAGAGAGCATCAACCGGAGACATCCATGAGACAGACATCCTCGCGCGGCGCCATGCCGCTGTCCCTGCTCGCGTTGGCAACCGCGGCCGTACTCACCGCCTGCGGCGGCGGTGGAGGCAACGGGTTCTCGTTCCCGCCCGTCGCTGGCAACCCGCCCGGCAGCCCGCCGGCCGAAGGCGCCTACAAGGCCGAGATCCGTCGTACCGCGATGGGTGTGCCGCACATCAAGGCCGACACCTGGTCCGGCGCGGGCTACGGCTACGGTTATGCGCAGGCCGAGGACAACCTCTGCACCATGGCCGACTCGTTCCTCACCTACCGCGGCGAGCGTTCGCAGTACCTTGGCGGCGACGCGCAGCTCGTGGCCGGCAGCACCATCGGGCGGCCGAAGAACATCGATTCCGACTTCTTCCACAAGCACGTGATCTCGGCCGACGTGCTCGAGAAGATGATCGCCGCGCAGCCCGACAACCTCCGGCAACTGGTCGAGGGCTTTGCCGCGGGCTACAACCGCTATCTGCGCGACCTGAAGGCCGGCGGCGCGGCGCACGAGGCCTGCCGGAGCGAAGCCTGGGTGAAGCCGATCGCGGCCGAGGACATCTACCGCCGCATGTACGCGGCCAACCTCGCGGGCGGCTACAGCAACTTCCTGCCGAACATCGCCAACGCGATCGCTCCGGCACCGGCTGCGCCCGCCAAGACCGCCGCACGCGGCAGGCTCGACAAGGCCAGGCTGCAACTCGCGGCAGCCGGCATGCGCCTGCCCGAGCTGCAGGTGGGCGGGCACGAAGGCGTCGGCAGCAACATGATCGGCTTCGGCACCGCGGCCACCGGCGACGCGAGCCCGCTGCTCTTCGGCAATCCGCACTGGTACTGGCGCGGGCCCGACCGCTTCTACCAGGCGCAGCTCACGATCCCGGGCCAGCTCAACATCAGCGGCACCTCCTTCCTGGGCATTCCGGTGATCCTGATCGGCTTCAACGACAACATCGCATGGAGCCACACGGTGTCGACCGCGCGCCGCTTCGGCTTCTTCGAACTCAAGCTGGCGGCGGGCGACCCGACCCGCTACATGCGCGACGGCAGCGCCGTGAAGATGCAGGCGCAGGAGATCACGGTCAAGGTGAAGCAGGCCGACGGCAGCATGGCGCCGGTGACGCGCACGCTCTACAAGTCGGAGTACGGGCCGATGGTCAACCTGGCGC
>NZ_JBFTPJ010000054.1:0-12149 GCF_056398445.1 Variovorax sp. 01T439_2 | reverse complement strand
TCCATCACCAGCGGCGCACCGAAGAACACGACGAAGGCAAAGGCGCCGCCCTGCACGGTCTGCGTCCAGTTGCTCAGGGTGTTGAGCAGCGCGCGCAGTTGCAGGCCCGAGTCGGCGTTGACGGCGTTGTAGTGGTTCCACTGGTTCTGGAAGCGCGGCTCGGCCTGCAGCACCTTGATGTCGTCGATGCCCTGCACGGCCTCGACCAGCATGGCGTTGCGCAGCGACGATTCGCGCATGCCCGCCTGGGCCAGTGCGCGCAGGCGCCGCTGCGCCAGCAGGCTGGGCACGAGCAGCAGCACGCACGCGGCCAGCGGCACGAGCACGAGCCAGCCGGCAATGAACCAGAAGAGCACGCAGAACACGAAGAAGAACGGCAGGTCGGCCACCGCCGCCACGGTGGTCGACGTGAGCATTTCGCGCACGGGCTCCAACTCGCGCAGCTGCGAGATGAAGGTGCCGGTGGCGCGCGGGCGCGCCGAGCCGCGCACGCGCAGCGCGTGGCCGAACACGCGGTCCGAAATGCGCAGGTCGGCGCGCTTGCCCACCACGTCGGTGATGCGCATGCGCGCGCCGCGCATGACCCAGCTGAACGCAATCGACAGCAGCACGCCACCGAACAGCACATGCAGCGTGGGCAGCGACTGCGCGGGCACGACGCGGTCGTACACCTGCATCGAGAACAGCGTGCCGGCCAGCGCCATCAGGTTGTAGGCGAGCGATGCGACAAGGATGTGGGCGTAGGGCCGCCAGTCCGCCAGCACGATCTGTCGCAGCCAGTGCGGCTCGACGGGGCGGATGTAGGCATCGACGCGCGAGTCGGGTGCGGACTGCGCGGGCCGCAGCACGGCCATGGCTTCGAGCGCGGGCTGCAGCTCGTCGATCGTGCAGACGGTTTCTGCGCCCTGGTCGCCACCGAGCATCACGCGCAGGCCCTGTGCCGAGATGGCGGTGACCACGGCCACCTGTCCGTCGCGCAATTGCAGCACCACGGGCAGCCGCCAGGGGCTCAGGGTGTCCAGGCGCGGCGCGACCTGGCGCACGGTGAGCCCGGCCTGGCGGGCCATCTGGCGCACGCGCTCGCCGATGTCTTCGTGGCCGCTCCACGCGGCAGCGCCGCGGATGCGCTCGCGCGAGGTGTCCAGGTGGTAGTGGGCGGCCACGGCCAGCACGGCGTCGATCCAGCCGGCGAGCAGCTCGGGGCCGCGCGCGGCAGAAAGCTCGGGCATCGTGGTGGCGGTCATGGCTGGCCTCCGGCGACGAGTTCGCCCGCATCGACCAGCCCGAAGGCTTCACGCAGGCGGCCCGACTGGTACAGGCACTCGACCGCGAGGCGCTGCACTTCGTGCACGCTCTCGGCCTGCTCGAAGCGCGCGCCGTGGAACTCCTGCTCGGCATTGAGCAGGTCGAGCAGCGAGCGCGTGCCCAGCTGCAGGTACTGCTCGCGGTACAGGTCGCGCGTGCGCTGCGTGCTGTGCACGCGCGCGGCGAGCACGGGCAGGCGCTGCGCGTGGCCTTGCGATTGCACGCGCGCATCCTCGAGCCGCTGCCGCACGTTGAGCTGTGCATAACCCAGCGCGGCCTCGGCCGCTTCGACCGCGTGCAAGGCGGCGCGCTGGCGGGCCTGGCTGCGCCCGCCTTCGTACAGCGGCGCGCTGAAGTTCACGGTGAGCGTGCTTTCGGTGGCGGACTGGCCGGCAAGCCGCGCGCCCGATTCGAGCGCCCGGTTGACGCCGGCGTTGAGCGACAGCGTGGGCAGCAATTGCGCATCGGCACCGCGCAGCGCGGCCTGTGCCATGTCGCGCTCGGCCTGCGCCATCTGCACCGTCGGTGCGGGCAAGGCCGTCTGCGGGTGCGCGGCGCAGGCGCTCGCGAGCGGCGCCGACGCTTCGCCGGCAATGTCGACCGGCATGCGGCCCTGGGTCAGATGCATGAGGTTGAGGCGCCAGCGCTCGGTCTGGGACGCGGTGTTGAGTTGCTGGGCGCGCGCGGCCTCCAGGCGCGACTGCGCCTGTGCCACGTCGGACTGGCTGGTGGCGCCCTTGGCCTGGCGCTCGCCCACCAGGCCCGCCAGCGACTGCACGCCCTTCACCTGGGCCTGCGCGATTTCGCCGAGCGCCTGCTGGCGATGCACTTCGATCCATGCCTGCGCGGTGTCGCGCACCACGTCGTCGACCGCCAACAGCAGCTTGGCGCGCGCGGCCGCGGCCGAGGCCTCGGCCTCGTTCACGGCGCTCGACACCTTGCCGAAGTCGTACAGCATCTGGGTCACCGACAGCGAGGCCTGGTGCACCTGGCGGCGACCGTCGGTCTGGAGCTGGCGGTTGCCCGTGCGTGCGCTGAGGCCCGCGCTGACCTGCGGGTAGTAGCCCGAGCGGGCGTCCGCAATGCCCTCGCCCGCCTGCAGCGCCTGCCCGACGGCGTTGCGCACGGTCGGGTGCGAGGTCGCGGCCAGGCGCACCGCCTCGGTCATGCCCAGCGGGGTGGCGGCACTCGCTTGCGCAAATGCCTCCGTTCCGGCGAGCAGGAAGAAAAGGCCCGCGGCGGCGGACGGAAGAAGACGGGAAGCAGACATGGGTAAGAACGTGCGGACAGCGTGTGGACCACCAGGTGTCGACGCCGCAAGCGGCGCCGGCACGCCGGTCGGTCAGTGGTGAAACGCGAGGCCCATGTGAAGCTCGTCGTCGAGCGAAGGGGCCACGGGCGGTGCGTAGGCCGTGAGCGAGTCGGCCGATGACGCCAGGGCCAGCACCGTGGGCGATGCCTGCGTGCTCGCGAAGGCCGGCGGGAACGCGGCCTGCAGCAGCGCCTGCAGCGACTCGGCCGCGTTGTAGGCATGCAGCATGTCGGACAGCTGCGTGCCGCCCCACGGGCTGTCGCCGTAGGGGGAATGCGGCGCATCTTGCGGTTGCTGCTGCTCGAGCGACACCGTCACTTCGTCGACGCCGGCCAGCCCGAGCGAGTCGGCCGAGGTGAAGAGCGCTGCCGCCCCCGCTGCACCAGCGCTGGGCGTGTAGTTGACATGCAGCGTCTGGGTGGCCGCGTTGCTCGCATCGCCGTCGCGGTCGACCACCTGGTAGCTGACGGTCTCGTCGTAGTTGTGCGAGCCGCTGGTGCGCGGTGCCACCTGGTAGCTGAACTCGCCCGAGTCGAAGTCCACGACCAGCTTGCCGCCCTGCGCCGTGGCGATGGTGACCTGGTGCGTCGCCGCGTCGTAGCTGTAGTCGCTGCCGGCGGCGGGGCCGGTCTTCGTCATCAGGCCCGTGCTGCTGTCGAAGGCGTAGGTGGTGCCGTCGATGCTCAGCTCGGACACATGGCCGCCGTCGGCGCCGAAGCCCGACGAGCCGCCGAGGCCGCCGGTCAGCAGGTTGCTGACCGTGGGCGGCACGCTGATCGTGCCCTGCAGCACGTCGTTCAGCTGGCTCGTGTCGGTGATGATCTGGCCGTTGGTGTTCGCGCCGGTGTTGCCGTTGTAGGCGATGGGGTCGATGAAAGCCTGTGCCTCCGCGTTCAGGCTCGAGCCCAGGCCCAGTGCGAACGAGTTGATCTGGTGGGTGTTGAGGAAGTTCGTCCAGATCGCTTCTTCCCCGGCCTGGATGCCCCTGTCGGCCGTACTGCTGTTGCTGCTGTTCGCCAACTGCGCCGTGTTGCCGTCGCCCAGCGTCGGCTCGCCGTCCGTGAGGAAGTAGGACACGTTCTGGGCCCCGTCCAGCTTGCCGCTGGCCGAGAAGCCGTTCATCGCCGCAGCCAGGGCCGCGTCGTAGTTGGTGCTGCCAGCGGCCTGCAGGTTCTGCACCAGCGCCTTGGCTTCGGCCGCCGTCATCCAGGCCTGCTGCGACGCCCCGGTGGTGCTGAAGGTGACGAGCTGCACCCGCACGTCGCCGTACAGGTCGTAGCCGTCGATCAGATTCTGGATCGCCTCTTTCGCACGGCTGAGGCGTGTCGGGGTTTCCTGCCCCATGCTCCCGGAAAGGTCCAGGATCACCATGAGGTTGGTGTCGATCGGCGCCACGTCGACGGCCTGCTCGCCGTTCACGAGCACCGGCGCGTCGTCCTTGACGGGCACGTCGAAGCCCACGGGCGCGCCGCTGGCCTGACCATCGCTCACCACGGCTTCGAAGTGCAGGTTCGACACGCCTTCGCCGTTGCCCGGCAGATGGTCGATCGGCGCCTTCAGCGTGACGGTGTAGCCCGCCTCGAACTGCCCCGTGCCCGCGGCGGTGGCATTGCCCACGGCCACGGTCATCACCTCGGTGGTGACGCCGCCGACGGCGACGCTGCCCGTGAGCGTGTGCGTGCCCGCGTCCCAGGTCCACGTCACCGGCTGGCCGCCGGAGGTGACGCCGTTGGGGCCGCTCAGCGACACCGACAGGTCGCCGGCCGCGCTGTCCGGGTCCGCGATGGAAATGGTGCCGGTCGATTGCAGCGGCGGCTCTCCCGCAGCCGGAATGCCGCCGGGCAGGCTGCCTTCGGAGACAGCCTCGGGCGCAGTCACCGTGGCCGAGGGCGCGTCGTTCACCGGGTTGACSGTCACGTTCACCGTGGTGGTGGTCGTGCCGCCGTGGCCRTCGCTCACCGTGACGGTGAAGCTGTCSGTGCCGTTGAAGTTGGCGCCGGGCRYGTAKGTGTACGTGCCRTCGGCGTTGACCGTSACCGTGCCATGGGCYGGRTCGCTGCCCTTCACGTAGCTCAGCGTGTCGCCATCAGCATCGCTKCCGAYGATYTGGCCGCTSACKGGCGTGTCTTCGTTCGTSGTCTTGGTGYCGTCGGGCGCCGTCGGYGCKTCGTTGAGGTTCTGCTCRTTGAGCGTGACGGGGATGKACGTSGTGACCGTGCCGTCGTTCGCGCCGACCACCAGCGCGTGCGCGTTGGCGCCAGCCTCGTAGTCGTTCGCGAACGCCACAGCGCCCGCCGGCGTGAGGCTGATCTCGCCCGTGACCGGGTCGATGGCGAAGTAGCCGTTGTCGTTGCCCGAGAGGATGCTGTAGGTGACGGTCGCRCTGTCGGCGTCGGTGGCGTGGACSGTGCCGAGCACGGYGCCTGCAGGACGGTTCTCGTCGTAGCCGAAGACGTAGCCGTCYGTCGTGTTCACCGGGGTGCCGCCACCGTCGACGAACACAGGGGCGTCGTTGACGGGGTCGATCGTCACGGTCACGGTGCTCGTCGTCGTGCCGCCGTGGCCATCACTCACCGTCACCGTGAAGCTGTCCGTGCCGTTGAAGCCCGGATTGGGCGTGTAGGTGTACGTGCCATCCGGGTTGACCGTGACCGTGCCATGGGCCGGATCGCTGCCCCTCGTGTAGGTCAGCGTGTCGCCGCTGTCCATGTCGCTGCCGGTCACACGGCCGCTCACGGGCGTGTCTTCGTGCGTGGTCTCGGTGTAGTCGGGCGCCGTGGGCGCGTCGTTGACGGGCGAGACGGTCACGGGCACCTTCACGGTGGTGGTGCCGCCCCTGCCGTCGCTGACGGTCACTTCGAAGCTGTCGGGACCTTCGTAGCCAGGATTGGGCGTGTAGAGGAACTGGCCGGTGGACGGATCGACGGTGACGGTGCCGTGCTCGGGGCCCTTGGCGACGGTGAAGTTGAGCGTGTCGCGGTCCGGGTCGGTGGCCTGCACATGCCCGGAAATGGGCTTGTCCTGCTCGGTGGCGACGGGCTCGGCCTTGCCTTCGGGGCCGCGGTTCTGCGGCGGGAGCGGCGGCGGGATGAAGGCCGGGCTGCCACCGCCGCCGCCGCCACCACCACCGCTCGCGGCGGCACCGACGCCGAGCACGCCGAGCGCACCCAGCAGCCAGCCGGGCACACCCTCAGGCAGGAGCGCGGCGCCGGCGTCGGTCCATTCGATTTCGGTGAAGTGAAAGTCTTTCCAGGGCGCGGTGTACTGGCCCCACCACTGCACGCCGGCGCCGTCTTCGAGCACGAGGTCGTTGCGGCCGCCGTCGGGGTACTCGGCGAAGAAGCCGCGCACGGCGACTTCCTGGCCGCCCTGCAACACGAGCACGAGATCGTCGCCGCGACGCTCGAACTTGAGCACGCTCTCGGGCGCGATCTTCAGCGAGACGATCGATGGGCGATCCAGAACCAGAGGAGTGTCTGCCGCCGCTTTGCGGGATGCACCACCAGACTTGTAAACAGCTTCCATGATTTGTCCTTGCTTCTTGACTCCAGACCCCGGGGCGCCTTCGTCCTGGACGAACAACCTGGGTCGCACATTGGGAAATCTCGAGTGCCGGGGCTCTCGAGGACTCGCCGGCAGGACCCGACCGGGTCACGCGGCTTGCGCTTGCACGAGGCGGGATTCTTGGTGCCGGGGGCGAGCCGGGCTTTTGCCGAAGAGGTCGCCGCTTTTGCCGCATCGGACATTCGTTTACAAAGGTATCCAAACGTCGAATACTTCACACAAATTGCGAGATAAAGCTGCCAATTCGCCGGTGAGCAAGACCGGAGCAGGCGGGCAATGGTGAGAATGATTACCAGTTAATTCCTGGTTTCATCGCCTTCAACCAAGAGCGCGGTCCCACTGCCGTGTCCGTTCCTGCCATGTCATATTGGTCACCCCCGGAGCCCCGGAGCGTTCATCTTCTGGTGGTCGACGAAGGCGTCGACGAACTCGAGCCCTTGCTGGAAACGCTACGGGGCGCCGGCTACGGCATCACCCACGCTTCCGGCGCGATGGAGGGCTATCGGCGCGCGACGGCGCTGCAGATGGACCTGGTGCTGCTCGACGTGGGCCTGGGCGGCACCGACGGGTTCGCCGCCTGCCGCCTGCTGAAGGCTGACCCGGCCACGGCGGACATTCCGGTGATCTTCCTGACCTCGTCGGCCAGCCTGGAAGAGCGTTTGACGGGCCTGCGGGCCGGCGCGGTGGACTACATCGTGAAGCCCTTCGATCCGGCCGAGGTGGTGGCCCGGGTCGAAATTCATCTGGCACTGGCCGAATCCCGCAGCTCGCGCATTGCCCCTGCCACAACATCGGCGTCCCCACCCGACCGCCCTGCGACGAACGATGACGGCGCGTCAGGCCCGGACACGGACCGCCTGCTCATGCAGGCGGCGGAGCGACTGATCCTCGCCGACCTGAGCCATGTAGTGCCGCTGCGCGAACTGGCTGCGCGCGTGGGCACGCACGAGAAGCGCCTGTCGCGCGTGTTCAAGGAACTCGCGAACCGCACGGTCTTCGAGTTCGTACGCGAGGCACGGCTGCACGAGGCGCACCGCCTGCTGCTCGAATCGGCCATGCGCATCGAGGAGATCGCCGCGGCGGTGGGGTTCTCGAGCGCCGCAAATTTTGCGACGGCATTTCGCGAGTACTTCAACTGCACACCATCCGCCTGCCGCCAGGCCGGCGTGGGCCGCCGCGCCCCCGACGCGTGACGCACCCGCTGCATGCACACCCCGGGGGGCGAGCGGCTTGCTGCTGGGCTTGACTCGGTGGCTGTGGGTCTGCGCTGCTGAGCGGAACGCTGCTTTTCAGGCGCCGCACGCGCAGTCGCGACTCAGCCGCCGAAACGCCGCAGGCGTGCTGCCGAAGCGTTCCTTGAACGCCGTCGTGAAGTTCGGGGCACCCGAGAACCCGATCGCATGCGCCACGTCGTCGATGCTGAGCGGCGTCTGGGCGAGCAGATGCTGCGCGCGCGACAGCCGCTCCTCGCGCGCGAACTCGAGCACGGTGCGCCCCGTGTGGGCGCGGAACGCCCGCGTCAGCCGCTTCTCGTGCGTGCCCACGCGTGCGGCGAGCGCCGGCAGCGGTGGAATGTTCGCAAGGTCGCTCTCGATGAGCCGCTGCGCAGCCCTGGCGATCACGCGGTCCAGGTCGTGGGGTGCTTCGTCTTCGGACGCCGGCGGCCTGCGGGGCGCCTCGGCGGCACTGTCGGGCGGCGCCGCGCCGCGGCGTGCGAGCGCGAGATGGACCGCGATGCGCACCAGCACCTCTTCGGGTTCGAAGGGCTTGAGGATGTAGTCGACGCCGCCCTCTCGCAGACCGGTCAGCCGCTCCTCGAGCGTCGCACCGGCGGTGAGAAAAATCACCGGGATGTGCGCGGTGGTGGGGTCCGCCTTCAGCAGCCGGCACGCCTCGAAGCCGCTGGTGGCCCCCAAGTGCACATCAAGCAGGATCAAGTCCGGCTGCAGCACCCCGGCGCGGCGGTAGCCTCCGAGCGCGTCGAAGTCAAGGCTGATGCGATGGCCGGCGCCGCGCAGCGCGGCAAGCAGCACCTGGAGCTCTTCGACGCTGTCGTCGATGACCATGATGTGCGCAGGCTCGGAAGATTGGAACCAGTAGGACATGAAGATGCGGCGCGTTGCGCGTGCCGCATGGTGCAAGCCCCGATCGTTTGTTTCATGCGCCCTTCCTGACCTTTTCTGACGGTTCCTGACCGTGTGCCTGGCTCCTGCGAGCTCGGCAGCCCCGGCGGCGTCAGATCGCGAGCACGTACCCTGTGCCGCGCACCGAATGCAGCGGCAGGCGCATGCCGAGCTTCGCGGCCTTGCGCCGCAGCCGGCTGGCAATTGCATCGATGCGGTGCTCGTCGAAATCGAACACGTCGCCACCGAGCGCGCGGATCAGGTCGTCGCGGCTCGCCGCCGTGCCGCGCTGCCCGAAAAGGCAGGCGAGGAAGGCGCGCTCGCTGGTGGTGAGCGCCATCTGCCGGCCTTCGGGGTCACCCAGGATCCAGTCGCCCTCGAGCAGGCGCCAGTCGGCGGGTGCGGCCGGCAGGGTCGCTGCGTTCCCCTGCGGTGCGACCGTGAGTCGCCGACCGACGGCGTTCAGCGTCTCGGCCAATTCCAGCATGTTCACCGGCTTCACCAGGTAGGCGTCTGCACCTTCGCGCAGCCCGAGCAGCCGGTCCTCGAGCTCGCCCCGCGCGGTCACCAGCACCAGACCGAGCCGTCGCTGCACTGCGCGCAGATGTGAAACGACCGCGAGGCCGCTCTCGCCTGGCAAGCCGATGTCCACCACCGCGATGTCGCAGGGCTGGACCGCGAACGCCTTGTAGAACGACGGGGCGTCGCCGAAGCCCTCCGCGTCGAAGCCGAGCTCTCCGAGTGCGAAGACGGTTTCTGCACGGATGTCTTCGTCGTCCTCGATCACATGGACGAGAAGACCGGTACGCGGGCTCGGGGATGGCATGGCGCGGAAAGTATAAAGTCGCGTCCCAATGCGCCTCGACGTCGAAACCACCCGGGCGGGTCCGGGCCGCCTGCTTGTTCTTCTGTTCCTGCTGCTGTGGTGCTTGGCAATGCCCGCCAGGGCGCTGGTACTGTCGGCTTCCGATGGCCTCGGCCGCGGCATCCCACTCTCCGGGGGCCTCGAGATCCAGCGCGACCCCTCGGGCGGGTGGCGTATCGCCGACGTCGCGCGCGGCGCGCAGCGAAGCGGCTTCGCGCCGCTCGAAGGGCCGGTGGAGGAAGGCTTCAGCCGCGACGCTGTGTGGCTGCGCTTCTCGCTGGCGCGCACGGTCGACGCGCCCGCGCGATGGCTGCTGCGCGTGCGACCGCCGCGCATCCACGAAGCCACCTTGTATGAACCTGACGGGCGCGGTGGCTTCGTCGAGACGCCGCTCGGCGACGCCCGCCCTTTCGCGGCGCGCGAGATCCCCGACCACGACTTCGCGTTCCCGGTCGACCTGCCGACCGAGCCGGCTGTCTATTTCCTGCGGCTGCGCAACGACGGGCCGCCGCTGCGGGCCGAACTGGACCTGTGGCAGCCTGCCGGCTTCGAGCGCGACCGCACGGCCGACTACACCATCATGGGCGTGCTGCTTGGCGCCGCCCTGCTCGCCGTCTGCATGAACCTGATCTTCGGGGCCTGGCTGCGGGACGGGCTCTACGCCCATTACGCGCTGTACGTGCTCTGCATCGCGGCTCTGTCGGTCAACCGCCAGGGGTTCGCAGCGCAGTGGTTCCTCGGCGACCGCCCCGAGCGCGTTGCGCAGACGCTGCTGGTCGTCAATTGCTTCTTCAACATGGTGGGTACCGCGTTCATGGCGCGCATCTTCCAGTTTCGGCGCCATTGGCCGCCCGCGGCACATTTCTTCAACGCGGTCGTGGTGTACAACTTCGTTGCGTTCGTGCTGGCCCTGGCCGGCCATCACGCCGCCATCGCCCCCTGGGTCAGCGCGGGCAGCGCCGCGTCCACGCCGTTCGGCGCGGTCTTCGTCTGCTACCTGCTCTTCGTGCGGCGCCAGTTCCAGTACCTGCTGCCCGCCTCGGCCTTCGCGGTGGGAACGGTGCTGGGACTCTACGGGCTGTTGAAGCTCTGGCTCGGCGACCAGGTGCCCGGCGTGACGCCTGATCGCCTCTATTGGCTCGGCACCATGTGCCACCTCGTCCTGCTGAACGTGGCCGTGGCCGACCGGACCCGGCGCGCCGAGCGCGATTACCGCGCCGAGCGCGAGCGCGTGCTCGCAGTGCGGCTGGAAGCCGAACAGACGCTCGAAGGCACGGTCGTGCGACGCACCGCCGAACTGCAGCAGACCAATGCCGCGCTGCATGAGGAGATCGCGGCCCGCGCCCGTCTGGAGGCCCGGCTGCGTGAGTCGCTCGAGGTCGAGCGCCAGGCGATCGTGCAGCAGCGCGAGTTCGTCTCGATGGTGTCGCACGAGTTCCGCACGCCCTTGACCGTGATCGACGGCGCGGCGCAATCGCTCGACATCTCGAAGCTCGGCGGGGAGCCGGTGGTGAAGCAGCGCACCGAGCGGATCCGGCGCGCCGTGCAGCGCCTGACCATGCTGATCGAGAACATCCTGCTGGCCGACCGCCTCCAGCCCGAGAACCGGATGCTTCGCCTCGAAGTCGTTGACATGGCGGCGCTCGCGCGTGGCCTGTGCGAGAGCTTCCACTTTCCCGGCGCTTCGCGCCTGTCCATCGACGTGCGCGAACCCCTGCCGAAGGTGCGCGGCGATCGAGCGCTGCTCGAGATCGCGCTGCAGAACCTGATGCAGAACGCATTGAAGTACTCGCCGCCGGAGCAACCGGTGCATGTCGTGCTGCGGCACACGGGCGGCATCGTGCAGGTCGACGTGATCGACCGCGGACCCGGAGTCGCAATGGCCGACAAGGCCCGCATCTTCGAGAAATATTTCCGTGCCGAAACCGCGAGCGCGGTGGCCGGCACTGGACTGGGACTTCACCTGTCGCGCGAGATCGCGATGCGCCATGGCGGCGACGTGACACTGCACGAAACAGGCACCAGCGGGTCGACATTCCGCCTCGTGCTTCCGGCTGCGCCGCTCGAACAAGTCACATGACCGGCGGAATCCAAACAGGTCAGTAGTCCAGCCGGACTGTCAGTCCCAGGGTGCGCCGCGTCCCGACCGATGCCACGTAGGCACCGTTCGCGGTGGCGGCCACGGTCGGGAAATACTTCTTGTCGAGCGCGTTGCGCAACCAGAGCGAAATGCTCCAGATTTCATTGCCTCGTGCGGCCTTCCAACCGGTGGCGAGGTTCAGCAGGCCATAGGCCGGGATGCGCGAGTGGACCGACCCGTCGAGCGTGCCGTCCTGTGCGGACCGCCACGCGTACGCCGCTGAAACGAAGTGCTGGGTGGTGGGGCTCACGGGCCTGCGGTATTCAGCGCCTATGTTGAATGTCCAGCGCGGCGTTCCGGCAACCTGCCGTCCGCTCAGGCTGCAGCGCCCCTGCGGCACGAACGCGCGTTCTGACGGACAAGGCGCGTCCTCATAGCGTTGATAGCGTGCATCGTTGAAGGCGGCGTTGGCCCACACGGTCAGCCCGCGCGCCGGTCGCGCAGTGGCATCCAGCTCCAGTCCCCGGCTACGGAGATCGCCCGCGTTCGTGAGGATCTCGACGTAGTTGCCCGCGCCTGCGCCAGCAGGCACGAACATCGACGTCTGGTAGCCGCGCACGCCTGCCAGGAAGGCGTTCAGGTTCAGTGTCAGGCGATCATTCCACAGGCTGCTCTTGACGCCGACGTCCAGGCTGTCGACACGTTCGGGCCCGATGATCAGCGACGAGGCGCCGAGCGGGCCGGGAGCGGCACCCGGCCCCGCCAGATTGATCCCGCCCGACCGCTCGCCGTGCGAAAAGCTCGCGTAGCCGATCGCGCCGTCATCCAGCCGGTAGCTCGCACCCAGGAGCGCCGACGGACTGGTCTTCCGGATGGCCAGGGGGCCCGTGTCGTAGGCAC
>NZ_JBFTPJ010000053.1:0-12186 GCF_056398445.1 Variovorax sp. 01T439_2 | reverse complement strand
GGATGCCGTACCACGAGGCCCCGCCGCGCTCGAAGATCTCGCGCGGGCCGCTGTCCCCGGGCACGCCGTCGTCGGCCTCGCCAATTCCCGATACCGCGAGGTCGTAGCGCACCGAAGGCACGCTCGAGCGGGCCGGGGCGCCCGGCGGCACCGCCAGCTTGCGCGGCAGGGGCAGCAGCTTGGCGTCCTCCTTGTCGGCCGGCCCGCCCTCGGTGGCCGGCGGCATGGCGCAGCCGGCCAGCACGCAGGTGGCCGCGACGAGCGCAACGCGAAGCGAAGTGAGCAGCCGATGGCYTGCCCCAGGACGCCACCCCTTCAACCGAGGCGCTCCAGTACAGCCAGCGTGGCCGCCGACTGGTTCATCGTGTAGAAGTGCAGCGCCGGTGCGCCTCCACCCTGCAGGCGCGCGCACAGGTCGGTCACCACGTCGAGTCCGAAGGCCTTGATGGAGGCCGTGTCGTCGCCGAAGCCCTGCAGCCGCAGGCGGATCCAGCGCGGGATCTCGGCGCCGCAGGCATCGGAGAAGCGCATGAGCTGCGTCGAGCTGGTGATCGGCATGATGCCCGGCACGATCGGCAGGCCGAGCCCGAGCTTGCGGCTGTCGTCGACAAAGCGGAAGTACGCCTCGGGACTGAAGAAATACTGCGTGATCGCCGAGTCGGCGCCGGCCTTCACCTTGGCGGCGAAGGCCTGCAGGTCGGCCTCGGGCGAACGTGCCTGCGGATGCACCTCGGGGTAGCAGGCCACCTCGATGTGGAAATCGCGCCCGGTCTCCTCGCGGATGAAGGCCACGAGGTCGCTCGCGTACTGGAACTCGCCGCCGATGCCGTAGCCGCTCGGCAGGTCGCCGCGCAGGGCGACCAGGCGCTTCACGCCCATCGCCTTGAGCTCGGCCAACTGCTCGCGCACGGTGGCGCGCGTGGCGCCGATGCACGAGAAGTGGCTCGCGGCATCGACACCCTCGGACAGGATCTCCTGCACCGCGCCGAAAGTGCCCTGGTGCGTGGAGCCGCCCGCGCCGTAGGTCACCGAGCAGAACTCGGGCTTGCGCGCATACAGCTGCTGGCGCACCGCGCGCAGCTTGACCGCGCCTTCGGGCGTCTTGGTCGGAAAGAACTCGAAACTCAATGGAAGGCGCACCTGCGTCTCCTAGGAACCGTTCGCAGTGTCCGCGCGAACGGCGTGAATGAAAAACTCGCGGTTGCCGTCGCCGCCCGCAATCGGRCTGTCGAACCACCGCAGCACGCGCAGCCCGAGCGCCTCGCAGGCGTCGCGCAGGCGCTTCTCGACCACGGCGTACATCGACGCGTCGCGCACGATGCCGCCCTTGCCGACCTGCCCCGGCTGCAGCTCGAACTGCGGCTTGACGAGCATCAGCAGCTGGCCGTCGCCGGCCAGGAACGGCACCACGGCCGGCAGCACCAGCGTGAGCGAGATGAACGACAGGTCGCCGACGATCAGGTCGAAGCGCAGGTCGGAAGGCGCTTCGCCTTCTTCTTCCTGAAGGTCGTCCGGCGACAACGCACGCGCATTGACGCCTTCGATGGCCACCACGCGCTCGTCCTCGCGCAGCTTCGGATGCAGCTGCCCGTGGCCGACGTCGACGCCCACCACCTTGGCCGCGCCGGCTTGCAGCAGGCAGTCGGTGAAGCCGCCGGTCGACTGGCCCACGTCGAGGCACAGCTTGCCGGCGGCGCTGACGCCGCTCGCCGCCAGCGCGCCTTCGAGCTTGAGCCCGCCGCGCGAGACGTAGCGCGCCTCGGCCGCGTCGTCGAGCTCGACCTCGGCGGACTCGGGCACCTCGTCGCGGTTCTTCACCACCGAGCGCCACGCGTCCGCGCTGCCCGCATCGCGCCAGCGCATGCCGCCGGCAATCAGCCGCACGGCCTGCGAACGCGACGCGGCCAGGCCGCGCTCCACCAGCAATTGGTCGGCGCGCATCAGTACCGGTACGTGTCCGGCTTGTAGGGGCCGTTCTTGCTCACGCCGATGTAGGCGGCCTGCTCGTCCGTCAGCTCGGTCAGCATCGCGCCGACCTTCTTCAGGTGCAGGCGCGCGACCTTTTCGTCGAGGTGCTTGGGCAGCACGTAGACCTTGCCGGCCTGGTAGGCGTCGGGCTTGGTGAAGAGCTCGATCTGCGCGATGGTCTGGTTGGCGAACGACGACGACATCACGAAGCTCGGATGGCCCGTGCCGCAGCCCAGGTTCACGAGGCGGCCCTTGGCCAGGAGGATGATCTTCTTGCCGTCGGGGAAGGTGATGTGGTCGACCTGCGGCTTGATCTCTTCCCACTCGTACTTCTCGATCGACGCAACATCGATCTCGTTGTCGAAGTGGCCGATGTTGCAGACGATCGCCTGGTCCTTCATGGCGGCCATGTGCTCGTGGCGGATCACGTCGCGGTTGCCCGTGGTGGTCACGAAGATGTCGGCCTTGTCGGCGGCATATTCCATGGTGACGACCTTGTAGCCTTCCATCGCGGCCTGCAGCGCGTTGATGGGGTCGATTTCGGTGACCCACACCTGGGCGCTCAGCGCGCGCAGGGCCTGAGCCGAGCCCTTGCCCACGTCGCCGTAGCCGGCCACGCAGGCCACCTTGCCGGCGATCATCACGTCGGTCGCGCGCTTGATGCCGTCCACCAGCGATTCGCGGCAGCCGTAGAGGTTGTCGAACTTGCTCTTGGTGACCGAGTCGTTCACGTTGATGGCGCGGAACAGCAGCGTGCCCTTGGCGCTCATCTCGTTCAGGCGGTGCACGCCGGTGGTCGTTTCCTCGGTCACGCCGATGATCTCGGCCGACTTGCGGGTGTACCAGGTCGGATCGACCGCCAGCTTGGCCTTGATGGCCGCGTAGAGGATGCGTTCTTCCTCGCTGGTGGGCTTGGACAGCACGCCCAGGTCCTTCTCGGCGCGCTGGCCCAGGTGCATCAGCAGCGTGGCGTCGCCGCCGTCGTCSAGGATCATGTTGGGGCCTTCGCCCTGCGAACCCTTGGGGCCGAAGTCGAAGATGGCGTGGGTGTAGTCCCAGTAGTCCTTCAGCGACTCGCCCTTGATCGCGAACACCGGCGTGCCGGCGGCGGCAATCGCGGCGGCGGCGTGGTCCTGCGTCGAGAAGATGTTGCACGAAGCCCAGCGCACGGTGGCGCCGAGCGCCTGCAGCGTCTCGATCAGCACGGCCGTCTGGATCGTCATGTGCAGCGAGCCCGTGATGCGCGCGCCCTTGAGCGGCTGCGCCTTCGAGAATTCCTCGCGGATGGCCATCAGGCCGGGCATTTCGGTTTCCGCGATCTTGATTTCCTTGCGGCCCCAGGCGGCCAGGGAAAGGTCGGCAATCGCCTGGTCGGCGGTGGAAACGGGGGTGGGCTTGAGAACAGCGCTCATGAGAACTCCAACAAAGCTAGTTTGAAAGGTGCCACTGCGTTCGGGGAAAAGACTCACCGCGAGAACAGCGGGTGAGCGTGGTTGCGATGTGGTCCGAGCCTCACGCCTGGCGGCGCTGCAACGCTCCTCGGAACCGCGGATTGTAGACGGGGCGCCAAGGCGAGCCAACCGCCGGGGCATCCCACATGCCGGAAAGCGCAATTCGCATCCGGGGCGTACATTGACTTGACCCCAATCCCGGAAGTTCCACCCATGCGCTTGTCCAGACTCTCCACTGCCCCTGCCCTGCTGGCCTCGGCCGCCTTCCTTCTTCTTGCCGCCGGCGCGCCGGTCCCGGCCTCTGCGCAGGCCGCCTCCGATCCGGTGCGCATCCGCGGCACCATCGTGCGCGTCGACGCCAAGGCCCTCGTGGTCCAGGACCGCGGCGGCGAGGTCGTCAGCCTGGCGCGGCCGGCCGACATGGCCGTGTCGGAGGTCTACCCGATCAAGCTGTCCGACATCAGGCAGGGCAGCTTCATCGGCACCGCCGCCATGCCGCAGGCCGACGGCACGCAGAAGGCGCTCGAGGTGGTGGTGTTCCCCGAGGCCGCGCGCGGCACCGGCGAAGGCCACCGCCCCTGGGACCTGCTGCCGCAGAGCACCATGACCAACGCCACCGTGGCCGACCTGGCCGCGGCGCCGAAAACCGTGCGCGGCGGGCAGCAGCTGCGGCTGACCTACAAGGGCGGCGAAAAAACCGTCATCGTGCCGCCCGACGTGCCGGTCGTGACCTTCCGTCCCGGCACCGAGGCGCTGCTGGTGCCCGGCGCCAAGGTGCTGGTCAATGCGCAGGAAAGGAACGGCGTGCCCACGGCGCTGCGCGTCACCGCCGGGCGCAACGGCTTCGCGCCGCCGATGTAGCCCAAGGGAAATCCCGCAGGCAAATCCTGCCGCCGCGGCGCCGCGGGCGGGCTGCCGCGGCGTATCGTGGCGAGGCCCGGCCCGCCGGTCCTTGCCATTCACCCGTTCCTCACCCGACACAGGAGATACCGCACCATGGCCACTGCCAAGAAAGCCGCCGCGAAGAAGACCACCGCCAGCAGCAGCACCCGGGCGGCTCCCGACGCCGCCGACATGCTCGACCCCATGAAGAATCTCAAGGCCATGACCGACCGCCTGCAGGACCTCAACCTGACCGGCGGCGCGAGCAAGCTGCTCGAGAGCGGGCAAAAGGACCTCCAGGCGCTGATGCAGGCGAACCAGAAGTCCTACCAGGGCCTGCAGACCGTGGTGCAGCGGCAGACCGAGATGATCAAGAGCGCCATCGCCGAATGGCAGACGGCCGCCAAGGAAATGCCCGGCAAGGATGCCAAGGCCAACCTCGCCAAGCTCGACGAGCTCGGCCGCCAGTCGTTCCAGCGCGCCATCGACGACATCAAGGAGCTGGCCAACCTGGCCGCCAAGTCGCAGGCCGATGCGTTCGAGCTGGTGCGCCAGCGGATCCAGGCCAATGTGGATGAAGTGACGAAGCTGCTGCAGCGCAAGTAAGGCGTTTTCGGCGGGTCGGGCAGGCGGCTCGGGGCTGCCTTCTAAAATCGGGCCATCCCCCCGCAGATTGCCCCATCTTGTCTTTTCTCTCCGAAACCCGCCGCCGTCGCACCTTCGCGATCATTTCCCACCCCGACGCCGGCAAGACCACGCTGACCGAGAAGCTGCTGCTGTTCTCGGGCGCGATCCAGATCGCCGGTTCGGTGAAGGCGCGCAAGGCCTCGCGCCACGCCACCTCCGACTGGATGGAGATCGAGAAGCAGCGCGGCATTTCGGTGGCTTCGTCGGTCATGCAGATGCTGTACCGCGACCACGTGATCAACCTGCTCGACACGCCCGGCCACAAGGACTTCTCGGAAGACACCTACCGCGTGCTCACGGCGGTCGACTCGGCCCTGATGGTGATCGACGCGGCCAACGGCGTGGAGGCGCAGACGCGCCGGCTGATCGAGGTCTGCCGCCAGCGCGACACGCCCATCATCACCTTCGTCAACAAGATGGACCGCGAAGTGCGCGAGCCGCTCGACATCCTCGACGAAGTGGAGCGCGAGCTTGGCATGCCGTGCGTGCCGATGACCTGGCCGGTCGGCCAGGGCAAGAGCTTCCGCGGGATCATGAACCTGCGCACGCAGACGATGACGGTGTTCGAGTCGGGCAGCGAGCGGCTGCCGCACGACTTCGAGACCATCGCCCTCACGGAGCGCGACACGCTCACCAAGCGCTTCGGCGCCGACTTCGAATCCGCCATGGACAGCATGGAACTGGCCACCGGCGCCTCGCCCACCTGGGACCGCGAAGCCTTCCTGTCCGGCAAGCAGACGCCGGTGTTCTTCGGCTCCGGCGTGAACAACTTCGGCGTGATGGAGGTGCTCGACGCGCTGGTCGACCTTGCGCCCTCCCCGCAGTCGCGCACCAGCACCACGATGGTCAACCGCCAGCCCGTGGTGAAGGAGATCCAGCCCGAGGACCGGGACTTCGCGGGCGTGGTGTTCAAGGTGCAGGCCAACATGGACGCCAATCACCGCGACCGCATCGCCTTCGTGCGCATGGCGTCGGGCAAGTACACGCCGGGCATGAAGCTCAAGGTGCAGCGCACGTCGAAGGAACTGCGGCCGACCAGCGTCGTGACCTTCATGAGCCAGCGCCGCGAGGCGGTCGAGGAGGCCTACGCCGGCGACATCGTGGGCTTCACCACGCACGGCGGCGTGCAGCTGGGCGACACCATCACCGACGGCGCGAGCCTGCAGTTCACCGGCCTGCCCTTCTTTGCACCCGAGCTGTTCATGACGGTGATCCTGAAGAACCCGCTGCGCACCAAGCAGCTGCAGCAGGGCCTGGCCCAGCTCGGAGAGGAAGGCGCCATTCAAGTGTTCCGCCCCGAGATCGGCGGGCCGATGCTGCTGGGCGCCGTCGGGCAGCTGCAGTTCGAGGTGGTGCAGCACCGCCTGAAGGCCGAGTACGACGCCGACGTGCGGCTCGAAGGCTGCCAGTACACCGGCGCACGCTGGATCACCGCCGATTCGCCGGCCGAGCTGCGCGAGTTCGTCAACGCGTACCCGCAGCGCATGGCCAAGGACGCGGCCGATACGCTGGCCTTCCTGTGCACTTCGCCCTACGACGTGCGGCTGGCGCAGGAGCGCTTTCCGAAGATCCATTTCCATCCGCTGCGGGAGCACGCGGGGCTGGCGCTGCAGAACGCGGGCTGACGCGGGCTCAGCTGCCCGTCGAGGCGTAGTGGCGCAGCCCGATGCGCCATGCGCCGAAAGCCGCCGCGAGGAACGCGAAGCCTGCGAGCGGCGACACCATGCCCACCCAGGCGGGCGCGCCCAGCGGATCCGGCTTGCCGAGGATCACGAGCGCCGGGTAGTACGCCACGCAGGCCAGCGGTACGATGAAGGTCAGCACGCGCCGGAACCACTGCGCATAGAGCGCCAGCGGGTACTGCGCCGCCTGCACGCCACCGTAGGTGAGCACGTTGGCGATCTCCAGGCTCTCGACGGTCCAGAACGACAGCGTGCCCTGCAGCACCAGGATGCCGAGGAACAGCGCGATGCCGCCGGCCATGGCGAACAGCGCGACGGCCACGGCGCCGGGCGTCCATGCGATGTCGGCCTGCACGGTTGCGAAGACCAGCACGAGCAGGCCCTGCAGCAGACGGCCCAGGCGGCTGATGCGCACGTCGTGGCCCATGAGCTGCAACGCCAGCGGGCGGGGGCGCAGCAACAACCGGTCGAAAGTGCCGGTGCGCAGGAACTCGGTGCCGAGCACGTCGAAGCCGCGCCCCAGCGCGTCGGCAATCGCGAACATGCAGTTGACCAGACCGTAGAACAGCGCCACTTCGCCGATGGCCCAGCCCTGCACTTCGCCGAAGCGATGGAACAGCGCCCAGACGGCAACCACCTCGATGCCTGTGCCGAGGAACTGGCCCAGGGTCAGCAGCAGGGCGGACGCCGGGTACCTGGCCTGGCCGCTGATGGAGGCGGCCATGAGGCGGAAGAAGAGAGGGAGGGCGCCCATCTTCAGTGGCCCTCGCCGCTGTTCAGGGCACGTGCGCAGGCCACCGGGTACTTCCCTCCGCGAATGTCCCCCGGGCTTCGCCCTCCTCCTTGATTTCGCTGCGGGAAGCACCCAGTGTCCTGTGCACACCTAGCGCGGTCGTTGTGCTGATCGATCAACGACCGCACTGCCCAACGCTCCCGTCGATGGGGTGCCTTGCGCAGCGAAATAAAGGAGGAGGCCGCAGGCCGGGGGACATTCGCGGAGCAAGGTACCCCGTCGGCGGGAGCGCGCTCTGAACGACGGCGCGCAGCAAGGAAACAACAAGTCACCCTAGCCACCCTGCACCTGCAGACTGCGCATCGTGCGCCCCATCGCGAGGCGCCCGAACGCGACCAGCAGAGCGATCCAGAAGCACTGCAGCCCCAACGCACCCATGGCATGCCAGCCGCTCAGCTGCCCGAAGTACAGCCGCGCCGGAATGTCGAACAGCCCCGCCAGCGGCTGCACCAGCAGCGCGGCCTGCCAAGCGTCGGGCAGCAGCGCCAGCGGCAGCAGGTTGCCCGAGAACACGATGACCACGGGGGTGGCCACCGCGCTGATGCCGCGCTCGTTGAGCGCCGCCGTGGCCGCCACGTTGAGCAGCATCACCATCGCGGTGGACAGCAGCAGCGCGAGCCCGATCGACAGCAGGAACGCCAGGCCGGCCACCGCATTCGCGGGCGGCTGCCAGGCCCATTCGCCGAGCCCCGCCAGCGGCAGCGCGACCGCCGCGAAGGCCGCCATCAGCGCCACCCGCGGCAGCAGCCGCGCTGCGATCCAGCCGGCGCTGCGCGCGAACCACAGTGCGTACGCATCCACCGGCCGCAAACGGTCGTAGGCGACCGCGCCGGTGCGCACGGCCTGCGCCACCTCGGGGTCGCCGAGCCAGGGCAGCAGCACCAGCAGGCCTTGCGCGAGCCAGGTGTAGCTGACGGCCTGGGCGAGCGACATCGGCGACGCCGCGCCTGCGGCGGCGCTGCCGCCGTAGAACGCCGCGAACACCATCACCTTGATGCCGCCCCACCAGCACTGCGTGGCAAAGCCGGCGAGCGCCGCCGTGCGGTACTGCAGCATCTGCATGAAGCGCGACACGAAGGCCGCGGCATAGGGGCGCAGCAGCTCGCGCGGGCTCACGCTTCGGCCGCTCCGTGCATGGCATAGAAGCGCGCGATCACGGCCTCGATGGCCATGCCTTCGAGGCGGATGTCTTCCACCGCGTGTTCGGCCGCGATGCGTGCGATCAGCGCGGGGGCGGAGGTCAGCGCGGGATCGAAGTCGAGCACCAGCGTCTGGCCGTTGCGCATGTGCACCGTGGCGCCGGGCACCTGGTCGGGCAGCGCCGCGTCCTGCGCAAAGTCGACCACCAGCCGGCGCTCGGCCATCACCTGCGCGCGCAGCGCCTCGACCGGGCTGTCGGCCAGCACGCGGCCATGGCCGATGACGATCACGCGCTCGGCCAGCGCCTCGATGTCGTGCATGTCGTGCGTGGTCAGCAGCACGGTGGTGCCGCGCTCGCGGTTGGCGCGGCGCACGAAGTCGCGCACCGCGAGCTTCGAGGGTGCGTCGAGGCCGATGGTCGGCTCGTCGAGAAACAAAATGTCGGGCTCGTGCAGCAGCGCCGCCGCGATCTCTGCGCGCATGCGCTGGCCCAGCGAGAGCTGGCGCACCGGCTGGCCGAGCACGCGCTCCAGGTTCAGCAGCGCGACCAGTTCGTCGCGCGTGCGCCGATAGCGCGCCGGCTCGACGCGATAGATGTCGCGCAGCAGGTCGAAGCCGTCGCCCACCGGCAGGTCCCACCACAGCTGCGTGCGCTGGCCGAAGACCACGCCGATGCGCGCCACGTGCCGCTCGCGGTCTGCAAAGGGATCGCGCCCGTCGATCTCCACGCGCCCGCCGTCGGCCCGCAGGATGCCCGAGAGGATCTTGATGGTGGTCGACTTGCCCGCGCCGTTCGGCCCGATGAAGCCCAGCAGCTCGCCGCGCTCGAGCGAGAACGACACGCCCGACAGCGCCTGCACCGTGCGGTGGCGGCGCCGCACGAGGCCGCGCAGCGCGCCCATCACGCCCGGGTCGCGCTCGGAGATGCGGTAGCTCTTGAGGAGTTGGTCGACGAGGATGTGGGGCATGGAAAAAAAGCGCCGCGCCGGCGTGAACGCGCGGCGGGGGCGGGATGCTACACGAAACCGCCGGTACGATCACGGGCTCTGCAGAGATTGCCCGCCCGCCATGCCCTCGCCGACTTCCCTTCCGCCCTCGCCCACCCACCTGCTGCCGCTGGACCGCTGGGCCGCGCCCACGCGCCATGCGCTCGCCGGCGTGTTCACCGACATCGACGACACGCTCACCACCGAGGGCGCGATCACGCCCGATGCACTGCAGGCCCTCGGCGCTCTCAAGGCCGCGGGCCTTGCCATCGTGGCGATCACGGGCCGGCCCGTCGGCTGGAGCCTGCCCTTCGTCAACACCTGGCCGGTCGATGCGATCGTGGCGGAGAACGGCGCGGTGGCGCTGCTGCCCGCGGCCGATGGCAGGATCGAGAAGCGCTACATGCAGGATGCGCCCACGCGCACCGCCAACTTCGAGCGCATGCAGGCCGTGCTGGCGCGCATCGAGCGCGAGATCCCGGGCGCGCAGCGCGCCACCGATTCACCGGGCCGCGAGACCGACATCGCCATCGACCACAGCGAGTTCGTGCAGCTGGGCGAAGAAACCATCGCACAGGTCGTCGCGCTGATGCGCAGCGAAGGCATGCACGCCACCGTGAGCAGCATCCACATCAACGGCTGGTACGGCGACAACGACAAGCTCGAAGGCGCACGCTGGATCGTGCGCGAGCTCTGGGGCCGAACGCTCGACGACGAACTCGACCGCTGGGCCTACGTGGGCGACTCCACCAACGACCAGCTCATGTTCCGCACCTTCGCGAGCAGCATCGGCGTGGCAAACGTCGCGCGCTTCGTGCCGCAGCTGGAGCACCTGCCGCGCTACGTGACCGAGGGCGAGCGCGGCGCGGGCTTTGCCGAGGCGGCGCGCGCGGTGCTGTCGGCGCGCTGACCGGCCCGTCGCGCCATCCCTGCAAGCCGGCTCACTTCTCCTTCGCCAGCCCCAGCTTCTCGATCACCGCCTTCTCGCGCACCACCGTGTCCTGTGCAAACTTGGTGTAGGCCGCCGAGCTCATGTAGTTGGGCAGCATGTCGTAGCGGCCGAGCGACGCCACGTAGCTCGGCTCTTCCATCGCCTGCTTGAAGGCGTCGTGCAGCTTCTTCACCACCTCGGGCGGCGTGCCCTTGGGAGCGCCGATGCCGAAGGGCGAGTTCTGCACGATGTCGTAGCCCAGTTCCTTCAGCGTCGGGGCGTCGGGGAACTTGGCGAGGCGCTTCTCGCCCCAGGTGTTGAGCACGCGCAGCTTGCCGGCCTCCACCTGCGGCGCAAAGCCGGTGCTGTCGGCGGCCGCCATCAGCTGGCCGCTGACCACCGCGAGCATGAGGTCGGCGCTGCCCTTGTAGGGCACGTGCTGCAGCTGGATGCCGGCCTTCTGCGCGATCAGCTCGGTCGTGAGATGCGGGCTCGTGAGGTTGCCGGTGGAGCCGTAGGTGAGCCTGCCGGGGTTGGCCTTGGCGTAGGCGACGAAGTCGGCCCAGGTCTTGAACGGGCTGTCGGCCGGCACCACGATGCCGAAGGCATAGCCCGTGACGTTGAGCACGTAGCTGATGTCCTTGAGCGGATCCCAGTTGATCTTGGTGGTGTAGCCGAGGCGGAACACGCCGAGCGGGATCTGCGCGACGGTGTAGCCGTCGGGCTGCGCGGTCTGCAGCGCCTGCGCGGGCAGGGTGCCGCCGGCGCCGGGCTTGTTGTCGATGATGACGGGCTGGCCGAGGATCTTGCTGGCGTTGTCGGCCAGCTGGCGCATCGTGATGTCGGTGGGCCCGCCCGCGGGGAAGGCGATGACCAGCTTGACCGGCTTGGAGGGAAAGGCCTGCGCGAGCGCCGCCAGCGGAGAAAGAAGAAGCCCGCAGGCTGCAGCGAGCGTGGCGGCACGGAAAAGGGATCGGCGGGACATGGTGGCGGGTTCCTGGAACGGGAAAAAAGCAAAGGGCGCATTGGGCCCTGCCCTTGGCGCGGCGGCAATCGGTGCTCACCCGACTGCTGTCGCCTGCGGCTCAGCCCGCGGCCTGCTGCTCGAATCCCTGCAGCACGTTGACCGCGTTGACACCCACCTCGGCCACCGCGTAGCCGCCCTCGAACACGAACACCGTCGGCAGGCCGGCGCGCGCCAGGTCTTCGCCCATGCGCAGGTAGTCGTCGCTCCGGAGCCGGAAGCCCGCGACCGGGTCGCCTTCGAAGGTGTCGACGCCGAGCGACACCACCAGCGCGCCCGCGCGCACCGCGGCAATGCCGTCGAGCGCGGCCTTCAGCGCCGCGCGCCATGCGGCGAAGCCGGTGCCGCGCGCGAGCGGCAGGTTGTGGTTGAAGCCGAGCCCGGCGCCCGCGCCGCGCTCGTCGGCATGGCCCAGGTAGTAGGGATAGTCGGTCAGCGGATCGCCATGCAGGCTCGCGAAATGCACGTCGCTGCGCTCATAGAAGACGGCGAAGCCGGTGCCGCGCGCGAGCGGCAGGTTGTGGTTGAAGCCGAGCCCGGCGCCCGCGCCGCGCTCGTCGGCATGGCCCAGGTAGTAGGGATAGTCGGTCAGCGGATCGCCATGCAGGCTCGCGAAATGCACGTCGCTGCGCTCATAGAAGA
>NZ_JBFTPJ010000052.1:0-12315 GCF_056398445.1 Variovorax sp. 01T439_2 | reverse complement strand
CAACAGCCCTTTCTTCTTGTCACGCAAATCCGTGACGCCCGCCACCGCGCCCGCGAGGTCGCCCAGCAGCCGGTGCACCGAGGGCAGGAACTCGCGCCCGGCCTCGGACAACTGCACGCGCCGCGTGTGGCGGTCGAGCAGCTGCACGCCCATCTCGCGCTCGAGCTCGCGCACCAGCACGCTGAGCGCCGACTGCGTGAGGTGCAGCTGCTGCGCGGCCGCGGTGAAGCTGCCGGTCTCGGCCACGGCCGCGAAGGCGCGCAATTGGCGTAGGGTCAGATTCATATGTTTATTTCATCAATCGATGAATTAATTTCGATTGCATCATAAGACGCGGCATTGCCCAATCGCGGCTCACCGGAGACAAAACGCCATGCCGACGACCGCCCCCGCGGCCCCGCCAGTTCGCGGGCTGCACCATTTCGCCTGGCGCTGCCGCGACAGCGAGGAAACCCGCCGCTTCTACGAAGACCTGCTGGGCCTGCCGCTTGCGCACGTCATCAAGAGCGACCACGTACCGAGCACGGGCGAGTACTGCCCCTACGTGCACATCTTCTTTCGCATGCGCGACGGTTCGTACATCGCCTTCTTCGACCTGGGCGATGACGTTGCCGCGCTGCCTTCGTCCAACACGCCGGCGTGGGTCAACCACATCGCGCTGCGGGTCGATTCCGTGGCCGACCTGCTCGCCGCCAAGGCACGGCTCGAGGGCGCCGGCGTCGAGGTGCTGGGCGTGACCGACCACCACATCATCGAATCGATCTACTTCTTCGATCCCAACGGGCTTCGCGTCGAGCTCACCACGCCGACGGTGCCGCAGGCCGAGATGGAGGCGCATGCGCTGCGCGCCCGCGCAGACCTCGATGCGTGGACCGAGCGCAAGGCCGGGCTGCGCGCAGCGAAGGGTTCGCCAAATGCCTGAGCTGCAACTCGCCGTCATCGACGTGAAGCCCGGCGCGGCCATGGAGAGCCAGTCGGGCCTGCAGATGCTGCGCCCACGCATCTACGGCGCCTTCCGCGCGCCGCCGGGCCCGAAAAGAATCGCGGCCATCGTGATGCACCCGACCAGCAATTTCATGGGCCACTACCTGATCGGCCCGCTGGCCGAGCGCGGCATCTGCTGCATGGGGCTGAACTCGCGCTATGTAAGCAACGACACGGTGCTGCTGATGGAGCGCGCGATCCAGGACCTGGGCGCCGGCGTGCAGTACCTGCGCGCGGCCGGCTACGAGAAGGTGTTCCTGGTCGGCAACTCCGGCGGCGCGGCGCTCTCGGCCTTCTACCAGGCGCAGGCCGAGAAGCTCACCGCCACCCACCTGCCCGACGGCGACCCCACGCACCTGCACCCCGCCGACCTGCCGCCCGTGGACGGCATTGCGCTGTGCGCCGCGCACCTGGGCCGCACGCGGCTGATGCGCGACTGGATCGACCCCTCGGTCACCGACGAGCACGACCCGCTCTCGGTGGACCCCGAGCTCGACATGTACGACCCGCGCCACCGCATGCCCTACGACCGCGGCTTTCTCGCGCGCTTCAGCGCGGCGCAGCAGGCGCGGCTCGGCCGCATCGAGCAGTGGTGCGTCGACCGCCTCGCGCTGCTGCGCAGCACCCCCGGCGCGCCGCGCGACCAGACCTTCATCGTCTACCGCACGCATGCCGATCCGCGCTGCGTGGATCTGTCGCTCGATGCCAACGACCGCCTGCCGGGCAGCGTGTGGGGCGATGCGCGCCAGGTCAACTACTCGGCCAATGCGATGGGCCGCACCACCTCGCTCACCGCGTTTCTCTCGCAATGGTCTTCGCGCTCGCAGGCCGACGGGCCAACGAATCTCGCGCGCACCACGGTGCCGAAGCTGCTGCTGACCTACACCGGCGACCAGTCGACCTTCCCGAGCACGCGCGATGCATGGATGGCCGCGGGCGGCGCGCGCATCCGCAACGTCGACATCGTGGGCGGCAACCACTACCTCGCAGGCCAGCTCGAGTTGATCCCCCAGGCGGCCGACGCCATCGCCGAATTCGCCCACGCGCTGTAGAAGAGACATGGAATCCTTTGCATTTGCGCCGGCCTACGAGCTGCCGGCCTGGCCCTTCACGCCGCCGCCCGAGCTGGGCAGCCCCCAAACCGTTCGCCACCCGATCGTGATCGTCGGCGCCGGCCCCTCGGGCCTCACGCTGGCCTGCGATCTTGCGCAGCGCGGCGTGCGCGCGGTGCTGCTCGACGAGGACGACACCGTCGGCGTGCGCGGCGCGTCCTCGCGCGGCATCTGCTATGCGCAGAAGAGCCTCGAGATCTTCGAGCGCCTGGGCATCTACGAGCGCATCGCGGCCAAGGGCATCACCTGGTCGCTCGGGCGCACCTTCTCGGGCGAGCAGGAGGTCTACAGCTTCAACCTGCAGGCGGAGAGCGTCTCGAGGCAGCCACCCTTCATCAACCTGCAGCAGTTCTACATCGAGTGGTTCCTGGTCGAGCGCATCCTCGAACTCGGCCTCACCGATGTGCGCTGGAAGAGCCGCGTGGCGCGCGTCGAGTCCTTGAGCGACGGTGTGCGCATCGACATCGAAACGCCGGCGGGCAACTACACCATCGAGGCCGACCGGCTGATCGACGCGACCGGCGCCAACAGCCCGATCCGCACGCAGCTCGGCATCGACGCGCATGCCTCGCGCAGCACCGACCGCTGGTGCATCAGCGACGTGCGCTTCAGGAAGCCGCTGCCCACCGAGCGCTGGACCTGGGTCGACGCGCCCTTCAACGAAGGCCGCGGCGTGTGGCAGCACCTGATGGCCGATGGCGTGTGGCGCATCGACTACCAGATGCCCGAGGACTGCGACACCGCCCACATCAGCCGGCCCGAAGTGGCGGGCGCGCGGCTGCGCGAGCAGCTCGGGCCGGGCGTGGAGTTCGAGTTCGTCTGGATCGGCCCGTATGGCTACCGCGACCACCTGCTGGACAGCTTCCGCCACAACCATGTGTTCTTCATCGGCGATGCCGCGCACGTGGTGAGCCCCTTCGGCGCGCGCGGCGGCAACAGCGGCATCCAGGATGCGGCCAACCTCGGCTGGAAGCTGGCGCTGGTTGCGCAAGGCCAGGCAAACGATGCGCTGCTCGACAGCTACGACGCCGAACGGCAGCCGGCCGCGAAGGAGAACCTGAAAGTCACGAGCCGCTCGGCACGCTTCCTTGCGCCGCGCTCGCCGGCCGAGCACACGCTTCGGCGCGCGGTGGTGGCGCTGGCCGCGCGCCATCCGTTCGCGCGTGCGCTGGTCAACACCGGCCGCATGTCGGTTGCCAACGACTATCCGCCCGCGCCGCAGCTGCCGGAAGGCGCACGCACGGTGCAGAACCTGCCGCTGCGCTGGGCCGATGGCCGCGAGACCACGCTGATGCAGCTGTTGGCCGAGGGTACGCAGTGCCTGGGCTTGTGGCTCGCGCCCACGCGCGCCGCGGCCGCCGCGGCGATGGACGCCACGGCGGCGCTGCCGCTGCGCCTGCTCGCGATCGACGGCGACAGCGGGCTGCCGGCGCTGCAGGCCGACAAGACGCTCGTGCGCCACCTCGGCCTGCGCGACGCGGGCAGCTTCGTGCTCGTGCGGCCCGATGCCTACCGCGCCGCGACGCTGCCGCAGGCCACGCCCGATGCCATCGCCACCGCGCTGCGCACGGCCCTCGCCCTCGACCACCCCGCCCCATGATCACCGAGCCCCGCATCCCCGACCCCGACGGCTTCTATGCCGCGCTGCTCGCCGCGCACGAGGGCCTGGGCGAAGCGCAGAGCGCCGACCTCAACGCCCGCCTCGTGCTGCTGCTGGCCAACCAGTGCGGCGACCAAGCCGTGCTGCTCGCCTGCATCCGCGCCGCGGCCGAAGACCCCACGACAACTCCGGAAACCCCATGACCGCCCACGTCTCCTTCGCCTCGGCCTCCGACACGCGCGAGCAGAAGCCGCAGCTGCGCGAACTCGCACCCAACGTGTACGGCTACATCAGCGACTTCGATCCCAACTGCGGCTTCGTCGTCGGCGACGACCAGGTGGTGCTGATCGACACGCGCCCCACACCACGCATGGCGCGCGACTTTCTCGCAGCCATCCGCACGGTGACCGACAAACCGATCAAGACCATCGTGCTCACGCACTACCACGCGGTGCGCGTGATGGGCGCGAGCGCTTTCGGCGAGGTCGAGGCCATCATCGCGAGCAACGGCACGCTGGACTGGATCCGCACGCGCGGCCAGGCCGATTTCGATTCCGAGGTCGGGCGCTTTCCACGCCTCTTCGCGGGCGTGGAAGAGATCCCGGGCCTGACCTTTCCGACGCAGAGCTTCGAGCGCGAGATGAGCCTGTGGCTCGGCCCCGGCCGCAGCCAAGGCCGCGAGCTTCGCCTGATGGCGCTGGGCCGCGGCCATTCGAGCGGCGACACGGTCGCGTGGCTGCCCGACTGCGGCGTGCTGTTCTCGGGCGACGTGGTCGAGAACCACTGCGGCGTCTACGCCGGCGACGCGTACATCGGCGACTGGGCCGGCACGCTCGATGCGGTGCGGGCCCTGGAGCCGCGCGTGCTGGTGCCGGGCCGCGGCGCCGTGCTGCGGGGCGAGGCCGAATGCGCCGAGGCCATCGGACTCACCCAGGCTTTTCTCCAGGCCTTGCTCGACAGCGTGAAGGCCGGCATGGCCGCGGGCGAAACGCTCAAGGGCTGCTTCGCACGCGCCGAAGCGGCCATGACGCCGCGTTTCGGCAGCTGGCCCGTGTTCCAGCACGTGCTGCCCTTCGACGTCTCGCGCGCCTACGACGAACTGCGCGGCATCGAACACCCCGTGGTGTGGACCGCGCAGCGCGACCGCGAACTGTGGCAGACGCTGCGCGGCGAATGAGCTGAACAGATTCCAAGACAAGCAACGGAGACAAGAAACAATGAAGCGACTAATTCCCCTCRTGGCCGCGGCCCTCGCGCTGGCCAGCCCTTTCGCATCGGCGCAGCAGCCTGCCGCCTACCCGAGCCAGCCCGTCAAATGGATCGTGCCCTACGTGGCCGGCGGCGGCACCGACAACCTCGCGCGCTCGCTGGCCGAGGCGATGCAGCCTTCGCTCGGGCAGCCGCTCGTCATCGACAACCGGCCCGGCGCATCGACCAACATCGGCGTCTCGGTGCTGATGCAGGCCAGGCCCGACGGCTACACCATCATGCAGGCCGAGAACGCGGCGCTGCTCTTCAACGAGCACATGTTCGCCAAGCTGCCCTACAAGCCCGCGAGCGACTTCACCTACATCGGCGCCATCGGCCGCTTTCCGGTAGCGCTGGTGGTGCACCCGGACTTTCCCGCGAAGAACGTGGCCGAGTTCGTGCGCTACGTGAAGGCCAACCCGGAGAAGGCGAGCTATGCCTCGCCCGGCAATGGCTCGCCGCACCACATGGCGATGGAGCTCTTCAAGCAGAAGGCCGGCCTGACGATCACGCACGTGCCCTACAAGGGCGCCGCGCCCGCCATGACCGACCTGATGGGCGGCCAGGTGCCCACGATGATGCTCGACCTGGCCTCGGGCCTGCCGATCATCAAGGCTGGCAAGGTGCGGGTGCTGGCCATCGCGCTGCCGCAGCGCGCGAGCGCACTGCCCGAGGTGCCCACCTTCGTCGAGGCCGGCTTCAGCGACGTCAACGCCTATGCCTTCCACGGCCTGATCGGCCCGGCCGGCATGCCGCCCGAGGCGGTGGCGCGCATCAACGGCGAACTGCACAAGGCGATGAAGGCGCCCAAGGTGGCGAAGCTGTTCTCGGAGTTCGGCTTCGAGGCGCTGCCGGGCACGCCGCAGGATTTCTACAAGCTCTCGCGTGCCGAGAGCGAGCGCTGGGGCAGGATCATCCAGGCCGCCGGCGTGAAGCTGGACTGAAAAGAAGCGCGGCCTACCAGCCCAGGCCCAGGTGCAGCGGCAGGTACACCGCCATGCCCGCGAGCATCGTGCCGAGCACGCCGCGCCGCCAGTAGTAGTAAGCGGCGCCGACCACGGCCGCATACAGGCGGGCGTCGTGCAGCGTGGTGATCAGGTGGCCCTGGGTCATCACGATCTCGGGCGCGATCACGCCGGCCAGCGCGGCCGCCGGTGCGTAATGCAGCGCACGGTGCGCCCACTCGGGCAGGCCCCAGGGCCGGTCGAGGATGAAGAAGAAGCAGCGCGTGAGCACCGTGACCGCGGCCAGCCCGACGATCACGCCCATCGTCCACAGGTCGGTGCCCCTCACTTGTCGTCCTCCGCGTCGGGGTCGAGCCCGAACCGCTTCTCGAGCCAGAAGCACAGCAGCACCGCGGCGCCGATGGCCACCACGATGTTGAGCTTGAGCGGCAGGGCATAGGCGGCCACCGCGGTGGCGCTCGCGACCAGCGCGGCCAGCACGCGCAGCCGGGTGGTGGCCATCGAGCAGACGATTGCCACCAGGCTCAGCACGCCGGCAAAGCCCAGGCCCCAGCCCTGCGGAATGAAGTTGGCCAGCGCAATGCCAAGAAGGCTCATGCCCATCCACGAGCACCAGGTCACGAAGTAGTTGCCCGTGAGGTAGGCCTCCTGCGACTGCTGCTCGGCAGCGGTGGCCGGCGGCGCGGCGTACTGCCGGGTGAAGAGCGCATAGCTCAGGTCGGCCGTCAGGTAGCCGTGCGTCATGCGGCGCCAGCGCGGCATGTGCATGAGATAGGGCCGCAGGTGCAGGCTGAAGACCACGAAGCGCAGGTTGACGCAAAAGCCCGTGGCCAGGATCACCCAGGCCGGGGCGCCCGCGAACAGCAGCGGAATGGCCGCGAGCTGGGAGCTGCCGGCGTAGACCAGCAGCGTCATGGCCACCGACTCCAGCACGCTCATGTCCGACTTGACCATGGCCACGCCGGTCATCAGGCCCCAGGCGCCGATGCCCAGCGCGGCCGAGGACATGTCGCGGATGCCGGCGCGGAATTCGGGGCGGCGGCGAATGGCTGCGGAAAGGAACATCAGCCGAACCGCTGCCCGGGCTTCAGGTCGAAGCCGCGCAGGAAGTCGGCCACGGCCAGGCGCTTGCCGCCGGGCCGCTGCAGTTCGGTGGCCATCACCACCGAGCCGGCCGCCGCCACCGCCACGCCGGCGTCGCTCACGGCCAGCAGGGTGCCCGGCGCGGCCGAAACCTCGGCCGGCGGCGCCGCATGCGCGGCCCAGAGCTTGATGGTCTCGCCGTCGAGCACGCTGTTGGCGCCCGGGAACGGGTCGAAGGCCCGGATGCGCCGCACGATCGCGTCGGCGGGCTGGTTCCAGTCGATCTGGGCTTCGTGCTTCTCGACCTTGCTGGCGTAGGTGACGCCTTCGGCCGGCTGCGGCGTGCGCGCGAGGCGGCCGATGTCGGCCAGCGCCTGGACGATCAGGCGGCCGCCCAGCTCGGCCAGCCGGTCGTGCAGCCGCGCGGTGGTGTCGCTGCCGATGTCGACGGCTTCGCGCAGCAGCATGTCGCCGGTGTCCAGGCCGGCGTCCATCTGCATGATGGTGATGCCGGTCTGCGCGTCGCCGGCCTCGATSGCGCGGTGGATCGGCGCCGCGCCGCGCCAGCGCGGCAGCAGGCTGGCGTGGATGTTGAGGCATCCGTGCACCGGCAGGTCGAGCACCCATTGCGGCAGGATGAGGCCGTAGGCCGCCACCACCATCACGTCGGGCCGGGCCGCCAGCAGCGCTTCGCGCGCGGCCGCGGCGTCTTGCGGGTACTTGCCGTCCAGCCGCAGGCTGCGCGGCTGCGCCACCGGCCAGCCGTGGGCAACGGCGCATTGCTTGACGGGCGAGGCCTGCAGCTTCATGCCGCGGCCCGCGGGCCGGTCGGGCTGGCTCAGCACCAGCGCGATCTCATAGCCGGCGGCGGCAATGGCTTCGAGCGCGGCGCGCGCGAACTCGGGCGTGCCCGCAAAAACGACTTTCAGCGGGGTCAATCGCGGATCCGATCGAGTTCGAGGTCGTCCCCCGTGTGATAGCGGCGGACCACGCCGGTGGGGTCGATGTAGATATAGAGCATGCGGCGCTCGTTCACGGCCTTGTAGCGCCAGCTCCAGACCACGCCGTCGAAGGAGCTGACGCGGCTGGTTTCATAGGGACGGCCATAGAAGGCGAGCACGTCGTTCTGGCGCCACTGGCCGACCTTGATGTCATGGCCGAAGCGCGCCTCGCTGAGCACCTGGGTCACGGAGACGACCTTGCCGGAGGCGTCGACGTCGATGTCGACCACCTCGAAGCCCGCCGGCATGCGCGAATACTGCAGGCGCTCGCCGCCGCCGTTGAGCGGATAGCGGCCCGTGGGCGCACCCAGGCGCTGCAGGGTTTCGGCGGCGGTGGTGCCGGGGGCAATGCGCGTGGGTTCGCTCGCGCAGCCCGCGAGCATGAGCCCTGCTGCGGCAAGGCCGAGCGCCCAGGGCCGCAGGGAAGCTGTCACGCCCGGCCCTCTTTGGCCTCTTCGCGCTGCTGCTTGAGCAGCTTGCTCTTGATGCGGTTGCGCTTGAGCGGCGACAGGTATTCGACGAACACCTTGCCCAGCAGGTGGTCGAGCTCGTGCTGGATGCACACGGCCAGGAGGCCTTCGGCCTCGATCGTGCGCAGCTCGCCGTTCTCGTCCAGCGCCTGGACCTTGACCGAGGTGGAACGCATGACGCCGTCGTAGATGCCCGGCACCGAGAGGCAGCCCTCCTCGTTCAACACCTTTTCGTCGCTTGCCCAGATAATTTCGGGGTTGATGAGCACCAGCGGCTCGTTGCGCTCCTCGGACACGTCGATGACGACCAGCCGCTCGTGCACATCGACCTGGGTCGCGGCCAGGCCGATGCCGCTGGCGTCGTACATGGTCTCGAGCATGTCGGCCACCAGGGCCTTGATGCGCGCGTCGACGCCCTGCACGGGCTTGGCAACCGTGTGCAGGCGCTTGTCCGGGTAACTCAGAATGATTCGTTTGGCCATGAAACAGGGGGAAAGTTGTGGCTATTTTCGCCAATTCCGCGACGCGGCGACTCTGGATCGCCTGAAAACGTTGCCCTCCCAAGGGCTTCGGGCGCAGAATTCGTAGCAAATTGTGAGATTCGTATGTGCGCCGATACGCGGCGCGCTCACCCATCCAGACATGAAAAAGCTCCGAATCACTGTCCGCCAGCGCCCGCATCTTCTCGCCACGTTGGCTGCCCTTGCGGTGATCACTGGCGGCACGACGGCGGCCTGGGCACAGAACTACCCCGTCACGCCGCAGCAGCGCGCCACCGCCCAGCAAACCGCCCAGACCGGCGTTCCGCTGAGCGAGCTGGCGCCCAATGCGCCCGACGAATACACGGTCAAGCCCGGCGACACGCTCTGGGCCATCTCGCGCCTGTACCTGCTGCGTCCCTGGCGCTGGCCGGAACTGTGGGGCATGAACATCAGCGAGATCGCGAACCCGCACCGCATCTACCCCGGCCAGGTCCTCTACCTGGACAAGACCGGCGGCCGCGCGCGCCTGACCATGCGCCGCGGCGCGGGCGGCAGCGCCGATGGCGGCACCATCAAGCTGTCGCCGCGCACGCGCTTCGATTCGCTGGCCGGCATGGCCCTGCCTACGCTCAACCCGAGCATCATCGAGCCCTTCCTGAGCGAGCCGATCGTGGTCGATGCCGACACGCTGCAGGCCGCGCCGCGCATCGTTGCCGGCAACGACAGCCGCGTCCTGCTGTCGCGCGGCGACCGCGCCTATGCGCGCGGCAATGCCGAGACGCCGCTGCTCGAAACGCCGGGCCCGCTGAAGAATTTCCGCGTGTTCCGCAGCGCCACGCCTCTCAAGGACCCGGGAACCGGTGAAATCCTCGGCTACGAGGCGCAGTACCTGGGCAAGGCGCAGCTCCAGCGCGGCGAATCGACCACGGTCGAGACCACCGACGACAAGGACGTCATCACCGTGGTGCCGGCCAGCGTCGACATCATCGCGGCACGCGAGGAAATCCGCGCCGGCGACCGCCTGCTGCCCGAGCCACCGCGCCAGCTGCTGAGCTATGTGCCGCGCGCGCCCTCCTCGCAGGTCGAGGGCCGCATCATCTCGGTCTATGGCAACGCGGTGCAGTTCGCGGCGCAGAACCAGGTGGTCGCCATCAACAAGGGCACCCGCGACGGCATCGACAGCGGCCACGTGCTGGCCATCCTGAAGAACGGCGAGACCATTCTCGACCGCACCGGCGCGCGCAAGGAAACCATCAAGCTGCCGAACGAACGCATCGGCCTCTTGATGGTGTTCCGGCCCTTCGAAAAGGTTTCGTACGCACTGGTGCTCGAGATCACCGACACTCCGAAGGCGGGCGACTTCCTCGTCAATCCCTGACACCTTTTCCGCTTTCTTCTTTCTCCGCTTCATTTGGACCGAGCAGAACTCGCAGGCTGGCTGCGGCTTTCACTGACGCCGGGCATCGGCGATGGCGCCGCGCGCCGGCTGCTGGCGGCTTTCGGCCTGCCCGAGAAAGTCTTTGCGCAGACCGGCGAGGCGCTGCGGCAGGTGGTGTCGGCGGCGCAGGCCGACGCGCTGCACCAGCCGCCGCCGGGCCTGCAGGCCCAGCTCGACCAGACCTGGCAGTGGCTGCAGCCCGGCCACGATGACGGCGCTGCGCGCCGCCTGGTCACGCTGGGCGATGCCGCCTACCCCGCCTCGCTGCTCGAGATGGCCGACCCGCCGCTGATGCTCTACGTGCTCGGCGCCGCGGACTTCGACCTGACCCAGCTCGGCCACAGCATTGCGGTGGTGGGCAGCCGCAACCCCACGCCGCAGGGCGCCGCCAACGCCCGCGCCTTTGCGCGCGCGCTGGGCGATGCGGGCCTGCCGGTGGTGTCGGGCCTCGCGCTCGGCGTCGATGGCGCCGCGCACCAGGGCGCGCTCGATGCGGCCGGCGACATGCCGCGGCTGGCCACGGTGGCCGTGGTGGGCACCGGCCTGGACCGCGTCTATCCGGCGCGGCACCGCGACCTCGCGCACCGCATCACGCTGCAGGGCCTGATCGTGAGCGAGCTGCCGCTCGGCACGCCGCCGCTCACGCAGAACTTCCCCAAGCGCAACCGCCTCATCGCCGGCCTGGCGCGCGGCACGCTGGTGGTCGAGGCCGCGCTCGCCTCGGGCTCGCTGATCACCGCGCGGCTCACCTCGGAGCAGGGCAAGGAAGTGTTCGCCATTCCGGGCTCGATCCATTCGCCGCAGTCGCGCGGCTGCCATGCGCTGATCCGCCAGGGCGCGAAGCTGGTCGAATCGGTCAACGACATCCTCGAGGAGCTGCCGTCTTTTCTGCACGCGGGCAGCGCGGCGGCACCGGCGGCCGTGAACGGCGATGCCGGCGCCGTGTCCGCCGCGCGCGAAGAGCCCTTGCTGGACGCGCTCGGTTTCGATCCCGTGAGCCTGGACGCGCTGGGCGCGCGCACCGGCTGGAGCGCCGCCGCGCTGCAGGCCAGGCTGCTCGAACTCGAGCTCGACGGCCACGTCGCGCGGCTGCCCGGCGGCCTGTTCCAGAGAGCGGCCATCGGCTGACGCCCGGGCCCGCGCCCGCTTCTTCGTGAAACACCGCGAAGTGACACGAAGTGCATGAAGCCCTGGGGGCGAGCCATCGTTTCCTCGGCTATATTGGGCCCATGTTCGAAGTGCTCGTGTTTGTCTACGAAAACTATTGGCGCGGCGATGCCTGCCCCGAACCCCAGCAATTGGGCCGCAAGCTCAGCGCCCACGGCTTCGAGCCCGAAGAAATCCGCGATGCGCTGCACTGGCTCGACGGCCTGAGCCTTGCCACCCAGGGCCTGCAGTTCGAACGAAGTCCCGGCGACGACACCGTGGCCACGGTCACGCTGCGCGGCGCGCCCGAAGCGGCCCTGCCCCAGTCGGACAACGCCATGCGGGTCTACTCGCAGGCCGAGCAGGAGCACCTGGGCGCCGACTGCCTGGGCTTCATCCGCTTTCTCGAATCGTCGAACGTGCTGTCCTGCGGCCTGCGCGAGATCGTCATCGAGCGCGCCATGGCGGCGCCGGGCGATCCGGTCGCGCTCGACGAGCTCAAGATCATCGTGCTGATGGTGCACTGGAGCACCGGCATCGAGCCCGACGCGCTGGTGCTCGACGAACTCTGCGAAAGCCGCGAAGGCCGCGTCGCGCACTAGCCGGCTAGTTCAGCAGGCGCTCCGGATTGGCATCGAGCTTGGCCAGCGCCTCGCGCGTGGCGCGCACCGTGAGCGTTTCTTCCTCGGCCGGCACCAGCAGGCCCGCCTGCAGGTAGTTGGCCAGCCGGCCGACCTGGATCAGGAAGCTGCGGCCGTCGGCCGAGGCGAACAGGTGCAGTTGCTT
>NZ_JBFTPJ010000051.1:0-12323 GCF_056398445.1 Variovorax sp. 01T439_2 | reverse complement strand
TCAGCGCCACGGCGGCATTGAAGAGCCGGGCGCCATCGAGGTGGACGCGCACTCCGGCCTCGCTGGATGCCTTCCAGACCGCCTGCATGTGGTCCAGCGGCAGCACCGCTCCTCCCGCGTTGCCGTGCGTCGTTTCCATGCAGACCAGATCCGTGCGCAATTCGCCGGACGACTTCAGCACCAGCGCCAGGCTCTCCAGGTCCATTGCGCCAGCCACGCCCGGAATGCCGGTATAGGTCACGCCGCTGAACACGGCGCCGCCGCGCTCGGAAACGAACATGTGTGCGAACTCCTCGAGCACGACCTGCGACCGGCGCTCCGCCTGCGACAGCACGGCCAGGAGGTTGCCCATCGTGGCGGTCGGTACATACAGGGCAGATTCCTTGCCCAGCATGCTGGCCGCCAGTGCCTCGAGCGCGCGCACGGTCGGGTCGCCGTCCAGGCCGTCGTCTCCCAGCGCGGCTGTTTGCATGCGGGCGTACATCGACGGGGTCGGCAGCGTCACGGTGTCGCTGCGCAGGTCCACCACGGCGCCAGCCGCGCATGGACTGCGCGGCAGTCCGGCGTCGGCAAAGTGCAGGGTTCTGTCAGGCATGGACGCAAGTATTCTTTCGGGCGACCAATACTGCAAATGCGTACTCAACGGCGCGCCATACAATATTGATATGAGCAGCCGACGCATGACCTTGAAGCACATCGAGGCCTTCCGGGTGGTCGTGCAGACGGGGTCGATGACCGAAGCCTCGCGGCGGCTTCACACCTCGCAGCCCCAAGTGAGCCGCCTTGTTTCGCAGCTGGAAGCGATCATCGGGTTTGCGCTTTTCGAACGCAGCGGCACGCGCCTGGCGCCTTCGCTCGAAGGCAAACGCTTCTTCCAGGAAGTCGAGAAGGCCTTCGCCGGACTGCAGGGCCTGGAGTCCGCGGCATCGAACATCCGGACGTTCGGCGGCGACCGCCTGGCGGTGGCCGCCATGGCGCGAATTGCCGGAGGCGTCCTCAGCCAGGCGGTCGTCCGGTTCAAGCGCGAGCACACCGAGACGCTCGTCACGATCCACTCCGGCGCGGCCGCGACCGTCGACACCTGGGTGAGCTCGGGCCTGTGCGACCTGGGCCTCGCCATCCTGTATGGCGATGATCCGCCCGGCATGTGCGTCGAAACGCTGCTGGGCATGGATTGCGTCGCGCTGCTTCCCAGGGAACATCGCCTGGCACGGGCCAGGCAGGTTCGTGCCTCGGACCTGGACGGCGAAGCCTTCATCTCGTTCCCGCTGGGCAGCGGCCCGAGGGAACGCATCGACCAGGTATTGGCCGCCGCAGGCGTCAAGACCCGGACGGTGCTGGAGTCCGACCTGGGCGCCTCCGTCTGCTCGCTGGTCGCTGCGGGCCTGGGCGTGAGCGTGATCAATCCGCTGGCGGCGCTCGATGAGCAGCGCAATCTCGATTTCGAGGTGCGGCCCTTCAAGCCTGCCATCACCGTGCGCCTTGCGCTCCTGCTCGCGCCCGATGCGCCTCATTCCCGGCTTGTGTCAGCCTTCAAGGAAGTCGTGCGCGGGGTCATCGAATCCGAACTGGATCACATTCGTCCGTACCGCAGCTGAGGGTGGCGCTGGTACGCGGCCTCGCCGCAGTTTTCACGAAGAGCCCCGGGACGGATCAACCAGGTACGGCGCAAGTTTCGCCCAGTCGAAGTCCACCCCGACGCCCGGCTCGTCCGGTGCCACGGCGCGATGGTTCTCAAGAACCAGCGGCCGCATCGTGTACTCGTCGATCGGAAAACTGTGGATCTCCAGCCAGCCTGCGTTCGGCTGCGCCGCCAGCAAGCTCACATGCAACTCCTGCATGCCATGCGAGCACACCGGGATCCCGTGGCGGCGCGAGCGCTCGGCCACCTTCAGCCAACCCGTGATGCCGCCGCAGTTCGAGGCGTCCGGCTGGATGAAGGAGAGCCGCGCCTGCTCGAACGCATGATCGAATTCATGGATCGTGTGCAGGTTCTCGCCCATTGCCAACGGAACGCCGGTCGCGGCCGCGATGCGCGCATAGCCCCGGTAGTCGTCCGGAATGGTCGGCTCCTCGAACCACAGGACACCGAAGGGCTTGATGCGCTCGGCCGCAGCGATGGCCTGGTCCACGTTCATCGCGTAGTTGGCATCCACCATCAAGGCCATGCCGTCGCCGATCAGTTGCCGCACCGCCCGGATGCGCTCGATGTCTTCGTCGAGGTTCGGGCGGCCGATCTTGATCTTGACGCCGCCGGCACCCTTGGCGAGATAGCCGCGCACGTTGTCCAGCAGCTTCTCGAGCGGAAACGCCAGGTCGATGCCCCCGCAGTAGGCATTGCAGGTGTCCGCAGCGCCGCCCGCCAGTTGCCAGAGCGGCTGGCCTGCGGCCTTGCCGCGGAGGTCCCAGAGCGCGATGTCGATCGCGGAGATCGCAAACGACGCGATGCCGCCGCGGCCGACATAGTGCACATGCCACTGGCTGAAATCGTGGATGCCTTCGACATCCGCCGCGTCCATGCCGATCATCGCGGGCGCCAGGTCGTGGTCGATCATGGCTTTGATCGCATGTCCTCCCTTGCCGCCGGTGTAGGTGTAGCCCGTGCCCCGGCTGCCATCCGAAAGCACCACCGTTGCAGTCACCAGTTCGAAATGGGTGTGCGCGCCGTGCTTGGCGTCCGTCAGGACTTCAGCGAGGGGAACCTTGAAGAGCTGGCTCGTGACTTTCGCGATGGAACGCATGGACCTCTCCTTGAAGCGGCCGTTTGAACGACGACGCGATGGTAGCTCCCACGGCCTCGAGTCTCGAGCCCGGGAACGCCTCGGCCTTGGCGGCCGCGAGCATGTCAGCGCGTCGCGCGTGACCAGGCGTCGTACAGGTCCTCGCCTTCGTCGCGCACGGGCAGCGATCGCACGGGCATCTCGCGCAGCTCGATCGGCCGCGCGATCTCCAGGTAGCCGCGTTCGGCCGAGAGGTCGTGCGGTTCGCCGTCCTCGTTGGAGTAGGCGTAGCAGACCTCCTTCACGCCGGCCAGGAACATGGCCGTCAGGCACATGGGACACGGGTAGCCGCTGGCGTACACGACGCTGCCCGACAGGTCCGTGCCGCCCTGCGCCTTGGCCGCCATGCGCACGGCCTGCATCTCGGCGTGGGCCGTGGGGTCGCACAGGGCGTCGACCTCGTTGACGGCCCGGGCCAGCACCTTGCCTTCGCGCACCAGCACGGCACCGAAGGGCCAGGTCCTGCGCTCGCGCACGTTCCGCATGGCCAGGCGGATGGCGTCAAGCATGTATTTTTCTGCGTTGGGATCGGGCTGAGACATCGGTCGGAACTCCTGCGGCGATCAGCTGCCGCGATACGTTGAAAAGAACCAGGGTGCGCACAGCATCGGCACGTGGTAGTGCTGCGCGGCGTCGAAGATGGAAAAGCGCACGGGCACCACGTCCGAGAGCCCGTCGGCGGCCTTGAAGTGATCGCCGACGTGGAAGCGCAGTTCGAAGTGGCCGGTGCGCGCATCCTTGGCGGCGAGCACGGGCGCATCGGTGCGGCCGTCGGCGTTGGTGCGGGTGTTGTTCAGCCGCGTGGGCGGATGGGTCGCCATGTCGTAGAGCTCCACCTGCAGGCCCGCCAGGGGCCGGCCGTTGGTGATGTCGAGCACATGCGTCGAGATGCCGGTCATGTCGTGTCCTCTGTCGTGAATGCGATGCGCTCAGCTTCCGCGCGAATAGGTGTAGCTCCAGGGGCCGAACTGGATCGGCAGGTGGATGCGCTCGGCAACGTTGGCGACGCGGATGCGCACCGGCAGCTTCGTCAGGAAAGGCGGCACGGGCAGCACGGCCTTCCTGCCGGCAAAGTAGTCGTCCACGTGCAGCAGCAGCTCGTAGTCGCCCGCCTGGTAGCTCTCGCCGACCAGCAGCGGATCGTCGGAGCGGCCGTTGGCGTTCATGACGGTACTGCGCAGCAGCTTGTAGCTGCCACCTTCCAGGCGGGAGAAGTCGATGCGCAGGCCGGTGGCGGCCGCGCCGTGGAAGGTGTCCAGCGCGTGCACCGTCAGGCGCGGGCTCACGCCGTGCAGCAGGATGGGACCGCTTGCCCGGGCAGGGCCGGCCGGCGCGGCATTCGGCTGTTGCGCCAGCGCCCCGCGCGACGCGATCGCCGCCGCGCCCAGGGCCAGGCCCGAGAGCGCGAACTGCCTGCGCGCGGGATKGGATACGACTTGATTCGCCATGGTTGTCTCCTGTCGTTGTGAAGGGGGGCTGGCGACAAGGCCTCAGCCGTCCACCAGGGCGTCGATGCGCCCGCGGGTGATGAAGCCGATCTGCTCGAGCGCGGCACGGTGCTCGGCCTCTGTGCTCGCCGCCGCACGCATGCGCAGCGCCTCGAATATCTGATCCTTGGTATTGCGGCGCACGGCGATGATGAAAGGAAAGCCATGGCGCTCGCGGTAGCTGCGGTTCAGGCGCTGCATCTCGCCCAGCTCTTCGCGGCTGAGCGCGTCGAGGCCTGCGCTGCGCTGCTCGCCGACGGACTCGGCCGTCATGGTGCCGGCCCGGGCCTCGCGGCCGGCCAGTTCCGGGTGGCCGCGCAGGAAGGCGAGGCGGTGCTCCTGGGGCGCTTGGCGAACCACGTCGAGCATGGCGCCATGCAGCGCATCGATGCTGGCGAAGGGCCTGCGCGTCCAGGCGGCCTGCGCGATCCAGGGGGCGTTCTCGAAGGCCGGGCCGACGGCCGCGACGAAAGCGTCGCGGTCCATGTCGTTGAGCGCGGCCAGGTTCAGGCGGGTGGCGGTGAGGGTCATCGGTTGGTTCTCAACGTGCGGGGGCGGCTGCTGCGGCGGCCGGCTGCTTGCGGTAGGCGGGCACGCAGGCCAGGATCAGCAAGGTGGCGCAGATCTCGATTGCCGCCACCACGTAGAGGCCTGACGAGAGGCTGCCCGTGGAGGTCTTGATCAGGCCCAGCATCCAGGGTGCGCCGAAGCCGGCCAGGTTGGCGATGGAGTTGATCAGCGCCACGCCGCCGGCCGCCGCGGTGCCGGCCAGGAAGCGGTTGGGCATCTGCCAGAACACCGGGATGGCGCTCATGGTGCCGACAATGGCCAAGGTGAGGCCCACCAGCACCGCCAGCGCACTGTGCCCCAGGAAGAGCGCGACGCCCAGCAGCGACACCGCGCCCAGCGCAGCGGCCAGGCCGCAGTGCCAGCGCGATTCCTGCTGCTTGTCGGAGTGGAAGCCGTTCCAGATCATGCCGGCGGCGCCGCACAGGTAGGCCACGGCCATGATCCAGCCCACCGCCACCGGGCTGGTGAAACCCACTTCCTTGACCAGCGTGGGGCCGTAGAAGGTCAGCGAGGAATTGGCCGCGATGATGCAGAAGAAGATCAGGATCAGGAGCCAGATGCGCCCGCTCCTGAGCGAGGCCAGCATGCCGTGTTCGCGCTGGCCCAGCGAGCGGCCGTCGCGCTCCAGGTCTTCATGCACCAACTGGCGCTCGCGTGCCGTGAGCCAATGGGCCTGCTCGGGCCGGTCGGTCAGGTAGAAATAGGTGACGAAGCCCGCGACGACCGAGGGAATGCCCTCCAGCAGCAGCACCCACTGCCAGCCCGACCAGCCGTTCAGGCCGTGCATGCCGGTCATGATGGTGCCGGCCATCGGGCCGCCGATCACGCCAGCGAAGGCCGAGGCCGACATGAACATGCCGAAGGCCTTGGCGCGCCGGTCATTGGGGAACCAGTAGGTCAGGTAGAGGATGATGCCGGGGTAGAAGCCGGCCTCGAACACCCCCAGCACGAAGCGCAGGAAATAGAACATCTCCGGCGTCTTCACGAACATCGTGGCGATCGAGGTCAGGCCCCAGCCGATCGTGATGCGCATGATGGTCTTCTTGGCCCCGATGCGCTGCAGCAGCAGGTTGCTGGGCACCTCGAAGAAGAAGTAGCCCAGGAAGAAGATGCCCGCGCCCAGGCCGTACATCGCCTCGTTCCATTGGAGCTCGTCGAGCATGGTCAGCTTGATGAACCCGATGTTGACCCGGTCGATCCAGGCCAGCACCCACAGCAGCATCAGGAAGGGGATGAGCCGCCAGATGATCTTGCGGTAGACCCCGTCCAGTTCGGACGGGGCGGCGGAAAGCCGAACGGGTGCTGCCGCTGCGGTGGATGTCATGCGTATCTCCTCGGTCCTGGATGTGGGGCGTTGCGGACCGCTCCGCCAAAAGGGAACGCCGCCTGCGGGGCCACTGTAGGCACAATGGCCCCGGCGCGCGCACGGTGCGCGGAATGTGCGGCATAAACCAGCGCGATAGGTCGTGCCCCGGCAAGGCACGCCATCCGGTCGAACCCCTAGAAGACAAATGACGAGAAGCCAGGACCTTGTCGACATCCACCTGCTGCGCGTGCTGGCGGCACTGGTGGCTGAGCGCAGCGTCTCGCGCGCCGCGGTACGCATGAACCAGACGCAGCCGGCCATCAGCGCAGCGCTGCGGCGCCTGCGCGATGCCTTCGGCGATCCGATCCTGGTGCGCGAGCGCGGCGGCATGGTGCCCACCGCGCGGGCGCTGCAGTTGCGCGAGAGCGCACGCGAGGTGCTGGGCGAGATCGATCGCATGCTGGCCGGGCCGGAGCGCTTCGAGCCCGGCGCCAGCACCATGACCTTCACCATCGCCACGCCGGACTACCTGGCCGCCAGCTTCATGGCCGAGGTGGTGGCGCGCTTTCGCGCCGAGGCGCCGCAGGCGCGCCTGCTGATCCACCCGCTGACGCCCGGCTACGACTACGAGCGCGCACTGGCGCAGGGCGAGCTCGACATCGTGATCGGCAACTGGCCGCTGCCGCCCGAGCGCATGCACCTGTCGCTGCTGATCGAGGACGAGCTGGTCTGCATGATGAGTCCGGGCAACCCGCTGGCCGCACCGGGCGCGATGACGCTGCAGCGCTACCTGGCAGCCGCCCACGTGGTGCCCACGCCGTTTGCCAAGTCGCATCGCGCGGTGGTCGACAGCCACCTGGCCGGGCTGCGGCAAACCCGCGATGCGCGCGTCTTCGTGCCCTACTACGCCATGGCGCCCTACCTGGTGGCCGAGAGCGACCTCGTGTTCACCACCGCGCGCCACTTTGCCGAGCAGTTCACGCGCAGCCTGCCGGTGGTGAGCGTGGCGGCCCCCGAAGGATTTCCGCGCATGCGCTTCTACCAGCTGTGGCACGAGCGCTCACAGCACCAGGGCGCGCATCGCTGGCTGCGCAGCCTGCTCTCGACGGTGGGCGGCCACCTGGCGCAGGCGGCGCCGGGATCGGCGAGCGGTCCATCTGCAGGCGGGACAATCGAGGAGTAGCATCGGCCGCTTTGCGGCGTCCTCGCAGCGGTTTCCCCATTCAAGAACGCGACCCTGAAGGCCCACCCGGGCCTGCCGCACGGCATGAATAATTTCGCACAAAGCAGGCATATGTCCCCGTCGGTACAGGAAGCTTCTCCGTCACAGCGCCTCGGTCCTGTCCCCAAAGACACGCTGGGGTGCATGTCCGGCCACCTTCAACGGGATCAGGGCCTCTGTGCGAACGGGGTCGCAATCCTTCGCAAGACGATGGATACGCATCAACTTCACCAGGTGGAGACGGAGCCCAGCGCTCGCGGCGTGCTGCTCGGCATCTCGATGCGCGATGGCCACAGCCGGCGCATCGTGGCCGGGCGGCATGCCTCGTGCCACGATTTCGACAGGGGATCGATCTACATTCGCGGCTTCGCCGAACGTTATCGTGCCGACATCCAGCGCCCTTTCGATTTCGTGCTGCTCGAGATATCGCAGGCCAGCCTCGAACGGGCCATCGAGGAAAAACCAGGCAAGCGCGTCGGCAGCCTCGCCCATGTGGCCGGCGTGCGGGACGAGGTGCTGCTCAATCTCGCAGAGGCCCTGGCGCCGGCACTCGAGGACCCCGCACGCGCAAGCATGCTGTTCGTCGAACAGCTGAGCGTTGCCATGACGAGCTATCTCGTCGAAACCTACGGCGGCGCAGCCACGACCGAGCCGAGAACGAATCGGATCCTCTCGCGCTCGCACGAGGCGCGCGCCAAGGAGATGCTGCGCAACAGGATCGACGGCCGCATTTCCATCACCGAGATCGCCGACGCGTGCGGGCTTTCACGCAGCTATTTCATTCATGCCTTTCGCGAGACCACCGGCCACACCCCCCATCAATGGCTGATTGCGCAGCGGCTGGAGCACGCGCGCGCACTTCTCATGGACGTCGATACCTCGCTCGCCGAGATTGCCGCGGCCTGCGGCTTTGCCGATCAAAGCCACTTCACCCGCGTTTTCTCCCGGCATTCCGGGGTCCCGCCAGGCATCTGGCGGCGCAGGATGCGGGTTGAAAACTAGGGATCGCCCTCAGCCGCGCTAGAGACCGAGCCGGCCGGCCACGCCCTCGCCCAGCGAGGCGTCGACGAGCCGGAAGTGCGCGACCTGGCGCCGCTGGATCAGCTCGGGCACACCCGCCATCGAGCTGGCGATGTTCTCGAACAGCCGCTGTCTCTGGCCCTCGTCCATGCTGCGGTACAGGGCCGCCGCCTGTGCATGGTCTCCAAGCCCTTGGCGGTCATCGAAGCGCGTGGCATCGCCTTCCAGGGGCAGCGGCGGCTCGGCCAGCGTGCGGTCAGGGCGTGGTCCTCCGAACGAGTTCGGCTCGTAGTAGGCATCGGTGCGGGCGGGAACGTCCAGGCGCATCGCGCCGTCGGCGTGATAGGTGTGCACCGGCGACCGGGGCCGGTTCACCGGCAGGGCCTCGTGGTGCGTCCCCACGCGGTAGCGCTGCGCGTCGGCATAGGCCAGCAGCCGCCCCTGCAGCAGCTTGTCGGGCGAGAAGCAGATGCCGGGCACGATGTTGGCGGGATTGAAGGTGGCTTGCTCGACCTGTGCGAAGTAGTTGTCGGGGTTCGTGTCGAGCTCGAGGACGCCGACGTCGACGAGTGGAAACTCCCGCTGCGGCCAGACCTTGGTCGCGTCGAACGGGTTGAACGGCAGCTGCGCTGCCTCTGCCTCGCTCATCAGCTGGACCTGCAGCAACCAGCGCGGGAGCTCGCCTCGTTCAATGGCGTCGAACAGATCGCGCTGCGCGCTTTCGCGGTCGTCGGCGATCAGCTCGCGGGCTTCCCCGTTGGTCAGGCACCGGATGCCCTGCAGCGTGCGCAGATGGAACTTGATCCAGACCCGCTCGCCGGCCGCGTTGACCAGCCCGAAGGCATGCGCGCCATAGCCGTGCATGTGGCGAAAGCCCGCCGGCAGGCCGCGGTCGGAGAACAGCATCACGATCTGGTGCAGGCTCTCGGGCGACAGCGACCAGAAATCCCAGATCGCCGTGGGCGAGCGCACATGCCGCACCGGATGCCGCTTCAGCGCCCGCACCAGGTCGGGAAATTTCTGCGGATCGCGGATGCAGGCGACCGGCAGGTGGCTGCCGACCAGGTCCCAGTTGCCTTCCTCGGTGTACGCCTTGATGGCGAAGCCGCGCAGGTCGCGCTCGGCGTCCGCGCAGCCCTGCTCGCCCGTCAGCCCAGAGAAGCGGACCAGCACGGGCGTGCACTGCCCCGGCTGCAGCACCCGTGCGCGCGTGTGGCGCGAGACGTCGCCCGTGATGCGCAGCGTGCCGAAGGCGGCCGCGCCCTTGGCATGCAGCACCCGTTCCGGAATGCGTTCGCGCGCCAGGTAGGCCAGCTTCTCGCTCATCTGGTAGTCCTGCCGCAGGATCGGCCCGCGCGGGCCCGCGGTGATCGAGTGCTGGCTGTCCGCGACGGGCGCGCCGCCCGCGGTGGTCAGGGTCGGGGGTCGGCTGTGGGGGTGGGTCATTGGAATTCTTGCTGCGGGATGTCTCGACGGGATGTGTACCGCGCCGGCTCGCCCGTGTCTTGAACAAGAGTCGCCCGCCTTGAATGCACCGGGTGCGCACGAATGTGCAAAGCAGCCGCCAAGCCGACAAGACGGTGCGTGCGAAATGACGCACCATGGGCCGCGCATTCCCGCCTCTTTCCTCCTCCTCACGCGAAGGTCACTTCATGAAACCCTCCCTCCCCCTGCTCATGAGCCTCAACGGCGGCTTCGTGGACACTGCCGGCTTCCTGGCGCTGCAGGGCCTGTTCACGGCCCATGTCACGGGCAACTTCGTGACCATCGGCGCGGCGCTGGTGCATGGCACCTCGGGCGCGCTGACCAAGCTGGTGGCGCTGCCGGTGTTCTGCGCCGTGGTGGTGCTCGCGCGATGGCTCGGCCACGGGCTGCCCGCCCTGGGCTTGCCGGTGCTGCGCACGATGCTGGTGCTCAAGACGCTGCTGCTGGCGGCGGGCGCGGCCTTTGCCATCTGCTACGGCCCGTTCAAGGACAGCGACAGCGGCCTCGCGATGCTCACCGGCATGTCGCTGGTGTYGGCCATGGCGATCCAGAACGCCGTGCACCGGCTGCATCTGGGCAGCGCCCCGCCGACCACGCTCATGACCGGCACGACCACGCAGGTGATGATCGACATCGCCGACCTGCTGCGCGGCCTGGCGCCGGAAGAAGCCGCCGTGGCGCGCGCCCGGCTGCGGCGCATGGCCGCCAGCGTCGCGGTGTTCGCCGCGGGCTGCGCCGCCGCCGCGCTCATCTACAGCCAGCTGAATGTCTGGTGCTTCGTGGTTCCGCCGGTGCTGGCGGCCTGCGCCGTGCTGCTCCAGCGCGCCACGCACGAGGGCGAGGCCGCCGAAGCGCCCGGCCCCCACCACTGAAGAAGCTCCGGCCCGGCGGCTCAGAGGCCCAGCAGCGCGCGGCCTTCGTCGGCCAGCAGGTCGTGCGTCTCGGGATGCGAGCGCATGTAGGCCGCGAACACCGGGCATTGTGGAATGACGCGCAGGCCCCGTTCGCGCGCGGAAGCCAGGCCCGCGAGTACCAGCTGCCGGGCCACGCCCTGGCCTTGCAGCGCCTCGGGCACCAGCGTGTGGATGAAGGTGATGACGTCGCCCGCCAGGCTGTAGATCGCGACCGCGCGCTCGCCTTGCGATTCGAATTCGAAACGGTGCTTGGACGGGTTGTCTTGGACGGAGGGTGAAGAAGGCGTGGTCATGAGAAGGGTCTCGAATGGAAAGGGGTGGCGTTCAGTGCATGCACCGCGAATGCCGCGGCGCCAAGGACGCGGCCGCATCGCCGTCGGCCGTGCTTCCGAAGCGATGGACCAGGTGCGCACAGATCGCGATCGCCAGGTGCTCGCTCGTCGCCGAGCTTGCGCGCTGCGGCCGCTCGAGCAAGGCCAGCACCGCCGCACCCAGGTTTTCCATCACTGGATCGACCAGCCCCGGCATGCAGGCAATGCCGCTCACGCGCGCCAGGCCCGCCGCATCGGTCACGGCATCCACCAGCGCGCGCGGCACGTAGAAGTGAAGGGCATCCAGCGGACTGCCCAGGTAGCTCGCCACCTCGTCGCGCAGGTCGACGATGCTGATCGCCCCGGGCGCATAGCCGCGCACCACCGAAGGCCGGCCCCGCACCCAGAGCTCGTGGTGGCTCACACCGGCAAGGTGCAGGGTCACGGCAAAGGCGTCCTGCGGCGGGATCTCCTGCTTCATGCCCAGCTGGTCGGGCAGGCAGGTGATGCGCGTGGCGACGAAGGGCGTCGTCGGCGCCGGCAGCATGACGAGGGCGGGCGCGCAAGGCAGCTCGAAGTACCGCCCCAGGAGATCGCCGTAGGCGCCTTGCATGCCCGCGTCCGCCGAACGCTCAGGCCTGGATGAACGCCAGCAGGTCGGCGTTCACCTGGTCCTTGTGCGTGGTGCAGGTGGCGTGCGGCGCACCGGCATAGACCTTGAGCTGGCTGCCCTTGATCATCTCGGCCGCGAGCTTGCCCGTGGCCTCCAGGGGCACGACCTGGTCGTCGCCGCCGTGAATCACGAGCGTGGGCACGTCGATCTTCGCCATGTCGGGGCGGAAGTCGGTTTCGGAGAACGCGGTCACGCAGTCGATGGTGGCCTTGGCCGAGGCCTGCAGCGCGATCTGCAGCGTCTGCTTGAAGATGCCTTGCGAGACCTTCGCACCGGGGCGGTTGGTGCCGTAGAAGAGCGTGCTGAAGTCGTCGAGGAACTGCGGACGGTCCGCGGCCAGCCCGGCGCGGATGCCGGCGAAGAGCGAGGCATCCGGGCCCACCGGATGGTCGGGCGTCTTCATGAACAGCGGCGTCACGGCGCTGATGAGCGCGAGCTTCGCCACGCGTGCGCTGTCCTTGCGCGCGATGTAGCGCGCCACGTCGCCGCCGCCCATCGAGAAGCCCACGAGCACCACGTCCTTGAGGTCGAGCGTCTCGACCAGCTCCGCGATGT
>NZ_JBFTPJ010000050.1:0-12519 GCF_056398445.1 Variovorax sp. 01T439_2 | reverse complement strand
ACCATCAGCCGCGTGAGGTCGCTGCCGCGCAGGATCGTGACGCTGGCCACCAGGCCAAGCAAGGCCGAGAGCGCGGCGGCCACCACCAGCCCCACGGTCGGGTCGGGCATCACGAGCTTGGCGAACAGCGCCGCGGCGTAGGCGCCGAAGCCGAAGAAGGCGGCATGCCCGAGTGACACGATGCCGGTGTAGCCGAGGATCAGGTCGAGCGACATCGCGAACAGCGCGACGATGGCGATCTCGTTGACCAGCAGCGAATGCGAGGGCATGAGGAACGGCAGCGCAAAGGCCACGGCCCACACCACGAATTCGAGCGGGCGCCAGCGCGCCTTGCGCAGCAGGGCCGATTCGTAGGTCGTTGTTGCAGAAGAAGGCGCGCTCATTTCAACGGCCTCCCTTGCGCGTGAACAAGCCTTGCGGCCGCCACATCAGGATCAGGATCATGAGCAGGTAGACGGTGAACGCGCCCATCTTCGGAATGAAGTACTTGCCCGCCACGTCGGCAATGCCGAGCAGCAGCGCGGCCGCGAGCGGCCCGGTGATCGACGAAGTGCCGCCGACCGACACCACGATCAGGAAATAAATCATGTACTTGAGCGGAAAGGTCGGATCGAGCCCGAGGATCTCGGCGCCCAATGCACCGCCCAGCCCCGCGAGCCCGGAGCCGACCGCAAAGGTCAGCAGGAACACGATGTTGACGTTGATGCCCAGCCCTGCGGCCACGCGCGGATCGTCGACCGCGGCGCGCAGCCGGCTGCCGAAGCGCGTCTTCGACAGGATGAGCTGCAGCACCACCGTGAGCACGGCGCACACGGCAATGATGAAGAGCCGGTAGTGCCCCATGCCGAGCAGCAGCGCGCCGTCGCCGACTTCGGTGCGCCCGCGCAGCCATTCGGGCAGCTGGATGTTCTGCTGCGACGAACCGACAAAGTAGTCGACCGCCGCCACCGCCATGAACGCGAGGCCGATGGAAAACAGCACCTGGTCGAGGTGCGGCTTGCCGTACATCGGCCGGTAGAGCGTGCGCTCGAGCAGCGCCCCGGCCAGTGCCACCACGATGAAAGCGAGCGGCAGGCAGGCCAGAAACGGCACGCCCAGCTTCTGCATCGCAAACACCGTGAGGTACCCGCCCGCCATGGCAAAGGCGCCATGCGCCAGGTTGATGAAGTTCATCAGCCCGAGCGTCACGGCCAGCCCCACGGCGAGCACGAAGAGCAGCATGCCGTAGGCGATGCCGTCGAAAAGAATGGTCAACATGTCATTGTTCCGCTACGGCGTTTGCTCGGGCTCGCTTGTTTTTCGGTTCTTGTTCGTTTTTTCAGGGTGCGTGCACAGGCCACCGGGTACTCCCCTCCGCGAATGTCCCCCGCCTTCGGCTCCTCCTTGATTTCGCTGCGGGGAGCACCCGATGCCCTGTGCACWGGGCACGCTCTGGGTGCACCGCTGATCAACCAGTGCTCTGAAMACGCTCMCGYCGATGGGGTGCCTTGCGCAGCGAAATMAAGGAGGAGSCCGMAGGSCGGGGGACATTCGCTTCGCCGCGTACCCCGTCGGCGGGAGCGCCGCCCTGGACAGCAGCGCCCCAAACAAAACACCTGGGCCCCAAATTACTTCGCCTTGCCCGGATCCTTCACACCCTTGATCACATCGAACTCGACGTTATAGAGCTGGCCGCCCTTCTTCTCGACCTTGCGCAAGTACACGTCCTGCACGATGTCGCGCGTCTGCGCGTCGATGTACACCGGGCCGCGCGGGCTCTCGAAGATCTGGCCCTTCATGGCGGCCAGCAGCGCGTCGCCGCCGCCCTGCCCCTTGGTGGCCTTGAGCGCCTCGTAGATCACGCGCATGCCGTCATAGCCGCCCACGGCCATGAAGTTGGGGCGCATCTTCGGGTTGGCCTTCTGGAAGGCCTCGACGAACTTCTTGTTGGCCGGTGACGGATGCGCGGCCGAATAGTGGTGCGAGGTGACCACGCCCAGCGCGCCGTCGCCCATGTCGTTGAGCTGGTCGTCGTCGGTCACGTCGCCGGTGGCGATCATGCGGATGCCGGCCTTGTCCATGCCGCGCTCGAGAAACTGCTTCATCACGGCCGCGCCGGCACCCGAGGGCACGAAGACGAACAGCGCATCGGGCTTGGCGTCGCGCACCTTCTGCAGGAACGGCGCGAAGTCGGGGTTGCGCAGCGGCACGCGCAGCTTCTCGATCACCTTGCCGCCGTTGAGCTGGAAGCGCTCGGTAAAAAACTTCTCGGCGTCGTTGCCCGGGCCGTAGTCGGCCACCAGCGTGACCACCGTCTTCACGCCGTTCTTGGGTGCCCAGTCGCCCATGGCCACCGACACCTGCGGCAGCGTGAAGCTCGAACGCACGATGTAGGGCGAGGCCTCGGTGATGCTCGACGTGGCCGCGGCCATCACCACCTGCGGCGTCTTCGACTGCGTGGCCAGCGGCGCGGCGGCCAGCGCGGCCGGCGTGACGCCGAAGCCCGCGATCACGTTCACCTTGTCGTTGACGATGAGTTCCTGCGCGAGGYGCTTGGTGACGTCGGGCGTGGCCACGTCGTCCTTGACGATCAGTTCGATCTTCTTGCCCGCCACGGTGTCGCCGTTCTGCGCCATGTACAGCCGGGCCGCCGCTTCGATCTGCCGGCCGGTGGAGGCCTGCTGCCCCGTCATCGGCAGGATCAGGCCGATCTTGAACTTGTTGCTGTCCTGCGCAGTGGCAAGCGACATGGAAAGCGCAAGCGCCGTGAGGCCTGCGGTCTGGATGAGATGGCGTCTTTGCATGAAGTTTTCCTTGGGGGGCGGATGCGAACGGGGAGCTATTTTTCAATACTTTGCAACATGCGGCGGAGCAGGCAATCACCTACTCCACCGCCGGGGCGCGCCTTTGTTGCGCGATGAACAAATGAACTGCGCGATGATCGCGCAGCACAGCGGGCTGCGTGCATGCATCCATTGCTCAGCCGCGGCGGCGGATCAGCTGCACGCCGGGCAGCGGGCGCTGTTCGGCGGTGGTCGCGCCATGCAGCGCCTCGCGCAGGTTGCGCCGCGCGATGCGGCTGTGCTCGCGCATCAGCGCCTCGGCGCGCGAGCCTTCGCCGGCCTCGATGGCATCGAGCACCTGCAGGTGCTGGTCCTGCGCGATCACGAGCATGTCGCGCGCCGCGGGCGAATTGGCCTGCACGATGACAAAGCCCGAGGGCGACGCGAACGGCAGGTTGACCACGCGCTCGAGCTGCTGCGCAATGACCGGGCTGGCCGCCATCTCGCACAGCAGCGAATGGAACTTCTCGTTGTGCGTGACGTACCGCGAGAAGGCCGCGTCGTCGAGCGCGGGCTCGCGCAGCAGTTCGTCGATGCGTGCCAGGCAGGCGCGCGCCTCGCGCAGCACCACCGGCGCCGCGCCGCGTTCGGCCGCGAGCCGCGCCACCAGGCCTTCGAGCGTGCCGCGCAGCTCGATCGCATCGGCCACGTCGCGTTCGGAAAAAGTGCGCACCGCATAGCCGCCGTTGGGCAGCGCCTCGAGCAGGCCTTCCTGTTCGAGCCGCATGAGGGCGCTGCGCACCGGCGTGCGCGAGACGCCGAGCTGCTCGGAGATGGCCACCTCGGCAATGCGCGCACCGCCGGGCAGCTCGCCGGCCAGGATCATCTCGCGCAGCCGCAGCTGTGCCTTCACGGCCTGCGAGCCGCCGCCGTCCGCGGGTTCGACGGGTGATGCAGCTGCGGCTTTCATGCGGTTGCGGGTGTTCTCATGAATACTGAATGTATACAAATCTCACGAGACTTTCGCTGATGAAGCCCCGTATTGCGGGTAAACACCAAGCCCGTTGTACACACCAATGTCCGTTCCTGAGGCGATACGATGTCCATCGTTTTTCAGCCACGACGGAGATCACCATGTCCCAGCACGCCGCCCTGCCCGCCCGCTACGACCACGTGGGCAGTTTCCTGCGCCCCAAATACCTGCTCGAAGCACGCGAGCAAAAGGCCAAGGGCGAGATCACGCCCGAGCAGCTGCGCAAGGTCGAAGACAAGGCCATCACCGAGATCGTCCGGTTCCAGGAAGACATTGGCCTCAAGAGCATCACCGACGGCGAATTCCGCCGCACCTACTTCCACATCGACTTCCTCGACCAGCTCGGCGGCGTGAAGACCGACATTCCAGTCACCATCCGCAAGCCCGACGGCACCGAGGAACTCGCGCCGCCCGCGATGCGCGTGCTCGACAAGGTGCGCCACATCAAGGACATCCAGCTCGCCGACTTCCAGTACCTCAAGAGCCAGGTCTCGGCCGGCCGCACGCCCAAGGTGACGATTCCTTCGCCGACGATGCTGCACTTCCGCGGCGGCCGCGCCGGCATCAGCAAGGAGGCCTACCCCGAGCTCGACCCGGTGTTCTACGACGACGTCGCCAAGGCCTACGGCGACGAACTGCGCTCGCTCGCGGCCGCAGGCTGCACCTACGTGCAGATGGACGACACCAACCTGGCCTACCTGTGCGACGAGCACATGCGCGAAGCCGCCCGCAAGCGCGGCGACGATCCCAACGAGCTGCCGCACCGCTACGCCGCCTTCATCAACAAGGTGGTGGCACAGAAGCCGCCGGGCATGCTGCTGGCCATGCACCTGTGCCGCGGCAACTTCAAGAGCACCCACGCCGCGGCCGGCAACTACGAGCCGGTGGCCGAGGCGCTGCTGAAGGAAATGGACCTCGACGCCTACTTCATGGAATACGACGACGCGCGCTCGGGCGACTTCAAGCCGCTGCGCTACCTGCCCAAGGGCAAGACGGTGGTGCTGGGCCTCGTGACCACCAAGTTCGGCGAGATGGAAGACAAGGACGAGCTCAAGCGCCGCATCGAGGATGCCGCCAAGTACGCGCCGCTCGAGCAGCTCGCGCTGTCGCCGCAGTGCGGCTTCTCGAGCACGGTGCACGGCAACAACATCGCGGTGGAAGCGCAGCGCGCCAAGCTGCGCCTCGTGGTCGAGACCGCGCAGGAGGTCTGGGGCTCGACCTGAAGCGCCTTTCATGGTGAAGTCGGGGGCATGAAGACCCAGATCTATTCCGCCCCCCTCAGCATGTTCGGCGCCAAGGTGCAGATCGCCGCGCTCGAAAAAGGCGTCGATTTCGAACTGGTGATGGTGCCCTTCACCAAGGACGACACCTACGAGCCCAAGCACCCCGAGGTGCTGCGCGTCAATCCCGTGAAGCAGCAGGTGCCGATCCTGATCGACGGCGATGTCGAGCTGTTCGATTCGACCCAGATCTTCGAGTACCTCGAAGACCGGTATCCGAGTCCTGCGCTGTGGCCCCGCGGCATTGCCGAGCGGGCCCGCGCGCGGCAGCTCGAGCAGAAGTCGGACGAGGTGTTCTTCCCCAACGTGATCCGGCTCTTCGGCCTGCAGCACGACATGCAGAGCGCGCCCGCCGTGGCGGCCTGYGCCGCCTGCGCGCGCTACTACGAGGAAATGGAAGGCCTGCTGGCCACGCGCGAATACCTCGCTGGCCCCTACTCCTTCGCCGACATCGCCTTCTACATGGCGCATGTGTTCGCCGACCGCAAGGGCGCCGGCATGACCGGTGCCACGCCGCGGCTCGTGGCCTGGCGCGGCCGCGTGGGCGAGCGGCCCGCAGTGCGCGCGGCGGTCGATCCGATGATGCGCTTCCTGGCCTCCGAGGGTCGCGGCGTGCCCGCCTTCCTTCAACGCTGAGCGGCGCGGACCCGTCCTCGGGCATCATCGCCACATGCCGAATTCCATATTCGACTGGCTCCCCTCTCCGTCCCAGCATTTTCTCGTCGTCACCTTTGCGCTGCTGGTCTATGTGCTGACCACGCGCGCGCGCCGCGAGCAGCGCGCCCCCACCACGGCCATTGCCTGGGTCATGGGGCTGGTGCTGATGCCCTACATCATCCTGCCGATGTACCTGCTGTTCGGCCAGCGCAAGCTGCGACCCGCGGGCTCGCCGCGGCCGCCGCGCACGGCCGCGCGCGGGCACTGGGCGGCCGACCTCATCGAGAGCTTCGGCTTGGCGCCGCCCGGGCGCTGCGAGATCCGGCTGCATGCCGATGGCGACGCCGCGCGCGAGGCGCTGTGGCAGGTGATCGACGGCGCGCGCGAGCGCATCGACGTGTGCACCTTCATCATCGGCGACGACGCGCTGGGCCATGCCGTGATCGAGCGGCTGGCGCTGCGCGCGCGCGAAGGCATCAAGGTACGCGTGCTGCTCGACGGCTTCGGCGCGCTGACCCTGCCGCGGCGCCACATGCGCCTGCTGCGCGCGGCGGGCGGCGAGATCGCCGTGTTCCGCCCTTTCTTCAGCCTGCGCCGCATCGGGCCGCGCAACCTGCGCAACCACCGCAAGTTCACCATTGCCGACGACGGCTGGCTGTGGTCGGGCGGGCGCAACCTCGCGAGCGAATACTTCGCCGGCAACGACGCGCAACCCGACGCCTGGCGCGACCTTTCGTTCGACCTGCGCGGCAGCGTGGCCGCCGCGGCGGCGCGCCAGTTCGACCACGACTGGAGTTCGGTGCGCGGGCGCAAGGCGCGCGCCATCACGGCCGACGACGTGGCGGAAAGCGCGGGCAGCGCCATGGCGCAGTTCCTGCCGAGCGGCCCCGACCAGACCGAGGACACCGCCCATGCACTGCTGATCGATGCCTGCTTCCGCGCCGAGCACCGCGTGCTCGCCGTCACGCCCTACTTCGTGCCCGGCGACGGGCTGCGCGATGCGCTGCGGCTGGCCGCGCGGCGCGGCGTGCAGGTGACCATCGCCATGCCCGCGCGGTCGAACCACCGCCTGGCGGACTTCGTGCGCGCACGCGCCATGCGCGACCTGGCGCGTGCCGGCGTGAGCTTTCGCATGCTGCCGTTCATGGCCCACGCCAAGGCCGTGGTGGTCGACGACGAACTGGCCATGTGCGGCTCCATCAACCTCGACCTGCGCAGCCTGCTGCTCAACCACGAGGCGGCCGTGGTGTTCTACGGCCCGCGAGAGATCGATTGGCTGGCCGAGTGGATCGACACCATCGCCTCCGCCGGCGAGCCCTACCGCGCGCGGCGGCCGGGCCTGGTGCGCGACGTGGCCGAGGGACTGCTGCTCACCGTCGCCTTCCAGCTTTAACGGGCGCCGCCTCCTTCGCGATGGCGTCGAGGCCCGCGAACACGTAGCGCATCAGGTCATCCGCGAGGCCCTCCGCATCCTTCAGCGCCGGCAGCACCTTGCTCGCCAGGTCCTTGGGTGCCACCGTCATCACGATGCAGGGCAGCACCGCGAACAGCAGGCCACGCTGCACCGAGGGATGGTCCTCGGGCAGGCCCATGATGCCGCCGATCAGGCCGCGGATCAGCCGGGCCTTGGGCAGCACCGCCTGGCGGATCAGCGCGGGCAGCGCCGGAGACGGCGACAGCGCCTCGCGCAGCACCACGCGAAAGCCCCAGGGCGCCTTGGACTGGCTGCCCATCTCGACCAGGTGCGTGAGGAAGGCGCGCAACTTGAGCCGCGGATCGCCGGCCTCGCTGGCCAGGGCGATCAGCTCGTCCATGCTCACGAGCTGGCGGTGCGCCTCGATCAGCACGGCCTCGTAGAGTCCGTCCCGGCTGCCGAAGTGGTAGTTGACCGCCGCCATGTTGGTGCCGGCGCGCGTGCAGATTTCCTTGCTGGTGCTCTCGGCGAAGCCGCGCTCGGCGAACAGTTGGCCCGCGGTTTCGAGGATGTGCAGGCGCGTGGTGCTGCCGTCGGTGCGCTGGGTGCGCGCCGCGCCCTCGCGCGCTGCGGGGGAGCGGGTGGTGGAAGAGCGTGTCGCCATGCGCCAAGGTTAATCGAACTGAAAAAATACTTCAAATTCAAATTTCAATTTGATAACATCCGGCCGTTATCCGACCCGGAAACCGGCAGGAGCCCGCCCATGAACAAGAAACCCCTCATTGCCGCGGCCGCCGTGGCACTGGCCGCCGCGGCCGGCGGCTGGTGGTACTTCAGCCGCTCGGCCGCGCCCTCCGACCACCTCGTGCTGTACGGCAACGTCGACGTGCGCCAGGTCTCGCTCGCCTTCAATGCCAACGAGCGCGTGGCGGAGCTCACGGTGCGCGAAGGCGACCACGTGCGGGCCGGGCAGGTGCTGGGCCGGCTCGACACCCGCTCGCTGGTGCTGCGCGTGGCGCAGGCGCAGGCGCGCATCGGCGTGCAGGAGCAGGCGCTGCTGCGCCTGAAGACCGGCAGCCGCCCCGAGGAACTGGCGCAGGCCGGCGCCCAGGTGGCCGCGGCGCAAGCCGATGCCGACCTGGCGCAGCAGCAGCTGGCGCGCCTGCAGGCCATCGGGCAGACCACGGCCGGCCGCGCCGTGAGCCAGCAGGACCTCGACAGCGCGCAGGCCCGCCGCAAGGTGGCGCTCGCGCAGCTGGACAACGTGCGCAAGGCGCAGCAGCTCGCGGTGGCCGGCCCGCGCAAGGAAGACATCGCGCAGGCGCAGGCCCAGCTCGAATCCGCGCGCGCCGACCTCGCGCTCATGAACCACCAGCTGGCCGAAGCCGAGCTCAGGTCGCCCATCGACGCCGTGGTGCGCGCCCGCCTGCTCGAGCCCGGCGACATGGCTTCGCCGCAGCGCCCGGCCTTCACGCTGGCCATCACCGATCCCAAGTGGGTGCGCGCCTATGTGGCCGAGCCCGACCTCGGCCGCGTGCGGCCCGGCCAGCCGGCCAGCGTGGCCACCGACAGCCAGCCCGGCCAGCCGATCGCGGGCAAGGTGGGCTACATCTCGTCGGTGGCCGAGTTCACGCCCAAGACGGTGCAGACCGAGGAGCTGCGCAGCAGCCTGGTCTACGAGATCCGCGTGATGGTCGACGACAAGGAAGACCGGCTGCGGCTCGGCATGCCGGCCACGGTGCGGCTGCAGCTGTCGTCGACCGGCAAGCCGTGATGACCGATCTCATCGACCGTCCGTGCGCATTCCTCCCTCCCCTTCCGGGGGAGGGCTGGGGTGGGGGCGCCCCCATCCCAACCTTCCCCCGGAAGGGGAAGGAGCAAGACCGCATGCCCGGAGGGAGGTTGAATGCTGCGCACTGAGCCGGCCGTCAGCGGACGCTCCCTGCACAAGCGCTTCGTGGCCAAGGGCTCGAAGCAGGTGGTGCGCGCGCTCGACGACGTGTCGCTCGAAGTTCCCACCGGCACGCTCACGGCGCTGGTCGGCCCCGACGGCGCCGGCAAGACCACGCTGCTGCGGCTCATGGCGGGCCTGATGCGCGCCGACGAGGGCGAACTGCGCGTGCTCGGCATCGACGTGTCGGCCGATCCGCAGGCGGTGCAGGACCGCATCAGCTACATGCCGCAGCGCTTCGGCCTCTACGACGACCTCAGCGTGCAGGAGAACCTCGACCTCTACGCCGACCTGCACGGCGTTTCCGCCGGCCAGCGCCGCGAGCGCTATGCGCGGCTGATGGAAATGACCGACCTCGGCCGCTTCACCAGCCGTCCCGCGGGCAAGCTCTCGGGCGGCATGAAGCAGAAGCTCGGCCTGGCCTGCACGCTGGTGCGCTCGCCCGACCTGCTGCTGCTCGACGAGCCCACCGTGGGCGTCGATCCGCTCTCGCGGCGCGAGCTCTGGCAGATCGTGCAGCAGCTGGTCGGCGAGGAAAAGCTTTCGGTGATCGTGAGCACCGCCTACCTCGACGAGGCCGAGCGCTGCAGCCACGTGTTCGTGCTGCAGGAGGGCCGGCTGATCGCAGAGGGCACGCCGGACGAGATCCGCGGCCATGCCGAGGGCACCTGCTTCGTCGCGGCGCCGCCCGAGGGCGAGGCGCCGCGCCTGATGCAGGCGCGCCTGCTCGATGCGCGGCAGCAGATCGTCGATGCCGTGCCGCAGGGCGGCGAAGTGCACTTCATCCGCCGCCCGGACGCGGACGACGCGGCGCTCGAAAAGCTGCTGGCCGGCGCGCGCGCCGAACCCGTGCCGCCGCGGCTCGAGGACGGCTTCATGACACTGCTGCGCACGCGGCAGGCCAGCGACACGAACATTGCCCCATCGGCGGCGAGCGAAGGCCTTGCGCCGGCCGAGGGTGAACCCGGCGAAGTGGTCATCGAGGTGAAGGACCTGGTGCGCCGCTTCGGCGACTTCGTGGCCGTGGCCAGCACCAGCTTCTCGGTGCGGCGCGGCGAGATCTTCGGCCTGCTGGGGCCCAACGGCGCCGGCAAGACCACCACCTTTCGCATGCTCTGCGGCCTCCTGCCCGCAAGCGGCGGTCAGCTGCGCGTGGCCGGCGTCGACCTGCGCCATGCGCGCGCGCAGGCCCGCCAGCGCATCGGCTATGTGTCGCAGAAGTTCGCGCTCTACGGCAATCTCACGGTGCGCGAGAACCTCTCGTTCTTTGGCGGCGCCTACGGCCTGCGCGGGCAGAAGCTGCAGGGGCGCATGGACACGGTGCTGCGGCAGTTCGACCTCGAGCGCGAACTCGACGCGCCCAGCGGGCAGCTGCCCGGCGGCTACCGGCAGCGCCTGGCCATGGCCACGGGCCTGCTGCACGAGCCCGAGATCCTGTTCCTCGACGAGCCCACCAGCGGCGCCGATCCGCTCGCGCGGCGCGAGTTCTGGCGCCGCATCACGGCGCTGGCCGAAGGCGGCACCACCGTCGTCATCACGACCCACTTCATGGAAGAGGCCGAGTACTGCGACCGCATCGTGATCCAGGACGCCGGCAAGGTGCTGGCCATCGGCACGCCGCGCGAGGTGCGCGCGCAGGCGCAGGACGGCGCAGACGGCGGAAGGCGCATCGACATGGAGCAGGCCTTCATCGGCATCGTCGAGAAGGCGCGGCAGGAAGAAAGGAGACAGCCATGAGCGGCTTCGGCACCCGGCTCGTCTCGCTCACGCGCAAGGAATTTCGCCAGCTGCTGCGCGACCGCAGCAACCTGGCCATCGGCATCCTGCTGCCCATGGTGCTGATCCTGATCTTCGGCTATGGCATGTCGCTCGACGTGAAGAACGCGCCGGTGGCCGTGGTGCTCGAAGATTCCTCGCCGATGGCGCACGAGGCCATTGCCGGCCTGCAGCTCTCGCCCACCATCGCACCCGTGCTGCTGGGCTCGATGCACGACGCCGAGGCCCTGATGCGCGAGCGCAAGGTCGACGGCATYGTGCGCGTGCCCGCCGACTTCTCGCGCGCGCTGGCCGCGGGCAATGCGCGCGTGCAGCTCATCGTGCATGGCGCCGACGCCGGGCGCGCCACCATCATCCAGGCCTATGTGAGCGGCGCGCTGGCGCAAGCAGCCCTGCGCCAGGCCGACCGCGGCGGCGCGGCCGGTGCGGCCGCGCCTTCGGCGGGCCGCGTGACGGTGGAGCAGCGCATGTGGTTCAACGCCGCGAACACCAGCACCTGGTACCTGGTGCCCGGGCTCATCGTGCTCATCATGACGCTGATCGGCGCCTTTCTCACTGCGCTGGTGATGGCCCGCGAATGGGAGCGCGGCACGCTCGAGGCGCTGTTCGTCACGCCGGTGCGGCCGGTGGAAATACTGCTGGCCAAGATCATTCCGTATTTCGCGGTCGGCATGCTGGGCCTGGCGCTGTGCCTCCTGGCCGCGCGCTTCCTGTTCGCGGTGCCGATGGTCGGCTCGCTGTTCGCGGTGGTGCTCAGCTCGATGCTCTACCTGATCGTGGCGGTGAGCCTGGGGCTGGTGATCTCGTCGGTCACGCGCAACCAGTTTCTCGCGAGCCAGGTGGCGCTGATCGCCACCTTCATGCCTTCGATGATGCTGTCGGGCTTCCTGTTCGACCTGCGCAACGTGCCCACCGCCGTGCGCGTGATCGGCCACCTGCTGCCGGCCACCTACTTCATGGACCTGATCAAGACGCTGTTCCTCGCGGGCGACGTCTGGCCGCTGATCTGGCGCAACTGCGCGGTCCTCGTGGCCTATGCCGTGGGCCTGCTGCTGCTGGCCCGCATGGTCACGCGCAAGAGCCTGGACTGAAGGGGAGCATTCCATGATCGACTTCCTGCTGCGCATTGCCAACCTCTGCAAGAAGGAGCTGCTCGCCATCTTCAAGGACCCGGCGAGYCGCGTGATCCTGTTCGTTCCCGCCATCATGCAGAGCCTCATCTTCGGCTACGCCGCCACCTACGATCTCTCGAACGTGCCCTATGCGCTGCTCGACCAGAGCCGCACGGGCGCCTCGACCGAGCTCATTGCGCACCTGGACAGCACCGGCGTCTTCCATCGCGTGGCCACGCTGCGCACGCAGGCCGACATCCGCGAGGTGATCGATACCGAGAAGGCGCTGCTCGTGATCCAGATCGCGCCCAACTTCGAACAGCAGCTCGGCGCGGGCCAGCCCGCGGCCATCCAGCTGATCCTCGATGCGCGCAACTCCAACACCGCGGGCTCCGCGGCCGGCTACGTGGGCGCGGTGGTCGAGCGCTACAACGCCGAGCTGCGCACGCGCGCCGGCGCGCCGCCGGCTCCGCTCACCATCGAATCGCGCGCCTGGTTCAACCCGAACCTCCAAACGCGGTGGAACCTGCTGCC
>NZ_JBFTPJ010000049.1:0-12538 GCF_056398445.1 Variovorax sp. 01T439_2 | reverse complement strand
CCTTCATGGGCATTGCGGCCGACAACTCGGCCAAGGTGATGCTGGCGTTCCTGGCTGCATGGAAATGATCCTGCCTTTTCTCCCTCCCCTTCCGGGGGCGGGTTGGGGTGGGGGCACGCGGCCTTCGATCGATCACCATGGCGCTGCGGGCGCTGCCCGCCCCCATCCCGGCCTTCCCCCGGAAGGGGAAGGAGCAAGACCTTCATGAACAGCACGACCGTCCTGCGCCTCCAGCGCATCACCAAGCGCTTCGGCACCCTCGTCGCGAACGACGCCATCTCCCTCGACCTGCACGCGGGCGAAGTGCTCGCGCTGCTGGGCGAGAACGGCGCGGGCAAGTCGACGCTCATGTCCATCCTGTTCGGCCACTACGTCGCGGACGAAGGCGGCATCGAAGTCTTCGGCGCGCCGCTGCCGCCGGGCAATCCCAAGGCGGCGCTGGCCGCGGGCGTGGGCATGGTGCACCAGCACTTCACGCTGGCCGACAACCTCAGCGTGCTCGACAACGTGATGATGGGCACCGAACCGCTCTGGCGCCCGGTCTCGCGCCGGGCGGCCGCACGCGCGAAGCTGCTCGAGGTGGCACGGCGCTTCGGCCTGCCGGTGCAGCCCGACGCGAAGATCGGCAGCCTCTCGGTCGGCGAACGGCAGCGCGTCGAGATCCTGAAGGCGCTGTACCGCGGCGCGCGCATCCTGATCCTCGACGAGCCGACCGCCGTGCTCACGCCGCAGGAAAGCGAAGCGCTGTTCGCCACGCTCGCGCAGATGGTGGCGCAGGGCCTGTCGGTGATCTTCATCAGCCACAAGCTGGGCGAGGTGCTGCGCGTGTCGCAGCGCATCGCGGTGCTGCGCGGCGGCAAGCTGGTGGCCGAGGCGCGCACCGCCGAAACCACGCAGGCGCAGCTCGCGCTGTGGATGGTCGGGCATGCCGTGGAGGCGCCGCAGCGCCGGCCCGCCAGGTCGGTGGGCGACGCGGTCTGCGTGCTCGACCATGTGAGCACCGCGTCGGACAAGGACCAGGCGCAGAACCGGCTGCGCGAGGTGTCGCTCACGCTGCGCGCCGGCGAAATCACCGCCATCGCGGGCGTCTCGGGCAACGGCCAGGTGGCGCTGGCCGAACTGCTGTGCGGCACGCGCCGCGCCACCTCGGGCACGGCCCTGCTGATGGGCCGCGCGCTGCCGCCCTCGCCCGCACGGCTGGTGCAGCGCGGCGTCGCGCGCATTCCCGAGGACCGGCACGCGGTCGGCGTGGTCGGCGACCTGCCGGTGTGGGAGAACGCGGTGTCGGAACGGCTGCGCAGCCCCGTCTTCTCGCGCTGGTCGTGGTTCGTGCGGCGTGCGGCCGCGCGGCTGCATGCAGGGCGCATCGAAAAGGCGTTCGACGTGCGCGGCGCGGGGCTGATGGCGCCGGCCCGTTCGCTTTCGGGCGGCAACATGCAGAAGCTGATCCTCGGGCGCGCGCTGCTGGCGCCCGAGCAGGACGAAGAAGACCCGGACAACAGGAAATACCCGACGCGTGCGCCGCGCCTGATCGTTGCGCACCAGCCGACCTGGGGCCTGGACATCGGCGCCGTCGCCTATGTGCAGCAGCAACTCATTGCCGCGCGCGATGCGGGTGCGGCGGTGCTGGTGATTTCCGACGACCTCGACGAGGTGCTCGCGCTCGGCGATCGCGTGGCCGTGATGCACGGCGGCCACCTCGGCGAAGCGCGCCCGGCCGCGGCTTGGACGCGCGAAGCCATCGGGCTGGCGATGGCCGGCGCGGCGGCGCAGCAGCAGCAGCAGCAGCGCGCAGGGACTACGCCATGATGCGGCTCGAACGGCGCCACCAAAGCTCGCGCGCCGCGCTGGTGCTGGCACCCATCGGCGCAGTGGCCTTCACCATGGTGGTGAGCGCGCTGCTCGTGCTCTGGGCCGGTGCGCCGGTCGGCCGCACCTACGCATTGCTGCTGCAGGGCGGCTTCGGCTCGGTGTTCGCGTGGAGCGAAACGCTGACGCGCGCCATTCCACTGATCCTCACCGGCTTGGCCGCGACCGTCGCCTTCAAGGCGCGGCTTTTCAACATCGGCGCCGAGGGTCAGCTGTTCGCGGGTGCCCTCGCCGCCGTGGCCGTGGGCGGCATGCATGGCGGCACGGGTTTCGAGCTGCCGCCCTGGCTGCTGTTCCCGCTGATGATGCTGGCCGCCGCCGCGGCGGGCGCCCTGCTGCTGCTCGGCCCGGCGCTCATGAAGAACAGGCTCGGCGTCGACGAGGTGGTGACCACGCTGCTGATCAACTTCATCGTGCTGCTCGGCGTGTCGGCGCTGCTCGACGGGCCGATGAAGGACCCGAGCGCCATGGGCTGGCCGCAGAGCGTGTCGCTGCAGGCCGAGCTCGAACTCGGCAAGCTCGTTGCGCAGACCCGCGTGCACACCGGACTCGTCTGGGCCGTGTCGCTCGCGGTGATGGTGTGGGCGATCTTCAAGTACACGGTGCTGGGCTTCGACATCCGCGCGGTGGGCGCCAATGCGCGCGCCGCCGCCTTCGCCGGCGTGCCGGTCACGCGCACGGTGGTGACGGTGGCGCTGCTCTCGGGTGCGCTGGCGGGCCTTGCGGGTGCCATCGAAGTGGCGGGACGCACCAGCTATGTCACGCTCGACATGTCGCCGGGCTACGGCTACACGGGCATCGTGATCGCGATGCTCGCGGGGCTGCATCCGCTGGGCGTGATCGCCGCGGGCGTGTTCGTGGCCGGCGTGCTGGTCGGCGCCGACACCATGAGCCGCGCCGTGGGCGTGCCGACCTACATCGCCGACGTGATCGTCGCGGCCTCGCTTGTCGCGGTGCTGGTGGCGACGCTGCTCACGCAATACCGGGTGCGGATGAAATGACCGAGTTGGCGCCTGCGCATTTGCTCCTTCCCCCGCCGGGGGAAGGCTGGGATGGGGGCATCGGCGCCCACATCGAGCGCCGCGTGCCCCCACCCCCACCCTCCCCCGGAAGGGGAGGGAGAAACACCAGATGACAGACCTGCTCGACATCCTGACCAATCCGGCGTTCTGGGTCGCGGTGCTGCGCATCGCCACGCCGCTGATCCTCGGCACGCTGGGCGTGCTGCTGTGCGAGCGCGCGGGCGTGCTCAACCTCGGCATCGAGGGAATCATGGTCGCGGGCGCCTTCACCGGCTGGCTCGCGGTGTATGCGGGCGCGCCGCTCTGGGCCGGAGTGGGCGTCGCCGCGCTCACGGGCATGGTGTTCGGGCTGCTGCATGCCTTTCTCACGGTGGGCCTGGCGCTGTCGCAGCACGTCTCGGGGCTGGGCATCACGCTGCTGGCCACGGCGCTCAGCTACTTCGGCTACCGCGTGAGCTTTCCGAAGGTGAACACGCCGCCGACCATCGCGCCCTTCGCGCCGATGGAGTGGCTGCCGGTGCCCATCCTCAATGCGCAGACCGCGCTCACGCTGTTCGCGCTGCTGCTGGTGCCGGCGATCGCCTGGGTGCTGTACCGCACGCCGCTCGGGCTCGCCGTGCGCATGGTGGGCGAGAACCCGCAGGCCGCCGAGAGCCAGGGCGTGTCGGTCGCGGCCACGCGCACCGGCGCCATTGTGGCGGGCTCGGCGCTGATGGGCGTGGCCGGCGCCTTCCTCACGCTCTCGGCCTTCAACGCCTTCTTCTTCAACATGGTGAACGGCCGCGGCTGGATCTGCGTGGCGCTGGTGGTGTTCGCCTCTTGGCGGCCGGGCAAGGCCCTGCTCGGCGCGCTGCTGTTCGCGTTCTTCGATGCGCTGCAGCTGCGGCTGCAACAATCGGGCGATGCCGTGCTGCCCTACCACATCTACCTGATGCTGCCGTACCTGCTCTCGATCCTCGCGCTGGTGCTGGTGGCGCGCAAGGCCAGCTATCCGCAGGCGCTGATGAAGCCCTATCGCAAGGGGGAGCGTTGATCATGGCGAAGACAGGCGCTGCAACCTTGCTCGCGGCCGCGCTGTCGCTGTGCGCCGCCGGCGCGCACGCGCTGGGCAGCGACCACGGCTACGACGGCTTCAAGACACCCGATGCGGTCAGCTGGGTTCAGCTGTGCGGCGCCTGGGGCAAGGACCACCAGGGCACGTACCGGGTGATCCATGCCAGCCAGGACGCGCAGTCCTTTCTCTACGTGCAGTGGATGGCGCGCGATGCCAACGGCCGCCTGAACGCCGCACACACCGCAGCCATCTCCGAACTGGACAACGACCACGCGGAAATCGCCCTGACCGACCTCGGCTGCCGCGCCACGCCGCGCGGCATCGTGGTGACGGCGCGCGCCGCCTCCGGCCACGACGACAAGCTGCGCCGCGTGACCATCGAGGCGGGGCCGGCGCCGGGGCAGTACCGGTATCGGGCGCAGCGCACGCGCTGAACGAATTTCCTTCACGACCACCCGCGCAGCACCGCCCGCGCAAACGAAAATCCCCGCACCCGCTTCCGGAGACCCTCACGATGCTCGACCTCCTCGTCATCAACGCCACCCTCCCCGACGGCCGCTCGGGCATGTCGATTGCCGTGCAGGGCGGCCGCATTGCCGAAGTCACCGCCGGGCTCGACGCGCCGGCGCTCGACAAGCTCGATGCCCAGGGCCTGCTGGTTGCGCCGCATTTCGTCGATCCGCACTTCCACATGGATGCCACGCTGAGCTATGGCCTTCCGCGCATCAACCAGAGCGGCACCTTGCTCGAAGGCATTGCGCTGTGGGGCGAACTCAAGCCGCTGCTCACGGCCGACGCACTCATCGAGCGTGCGCTGGCGTATTGCGACTGGGCGGTGGCCAAGGGCCTGCTGGCCGTGCGCTCGCATGTGGACACGAGCGACCCGAGCCTGCTCGCGGTCGATGCGCTGCTCGAGGTCAAGCGCAAGGTCGCGCCGTACCTCGACCTGCAGCTCGTGGCCTTTCCGCAGGATGGCGTGCTGCGCTCGGCAGGCGGCGTCGACAACCTGAAGCGCGCGCTCGACAAGGGCGTGGACGTGGTCGGCGGCATTCCGCATTTCGAGCGCACCATGGCCGATGGCGCCGCCAGCGTGAAGCTGCTGATGGAGCTGGCGGCCGAGCGCGGCAAGCTGGTCGACATGCACTGCGACGAGTCGGACGATCCGCTCTCGCGCCACATCGAAACCCTGTCGGCCGAGACCTGGCGCCTCGGCATGCAGGGCCGCGTGACCGGCTCGCACTGCACCTCGATGCATTCGATGGACAACTACTACGCGAGCAAGCTGCTGCCGCTGATCGCGCAGAGCGGCGTCAGCGTGGTTTCCAACCCGCTCATCAACATCACGCTGCAGGGCCGCCACGACAGCTATCCCAAGCGCCGCGGCATGACGCGCGTGCCCGAGCTGATGGCCGCCGGCGTGAACGTCGCCTTCGGCCACGACTGCGTGATGGACCCGTGGTACGGCATGGGATCGGGCGACATGCTCGAAGTAGCGCACATGGGCCTGCACGTGGCGCAGATGACCAGCCAGGCCGGCATCCGCCAGTGCTTCGACGCGGTGACCACGAACGCCGCGCGCGTGATGCACCTCGAAGGCTACGGCCTCGAGGCGGGCTGCGACGCGAGCTTCGTGCTGCTGCAGGCGCGCGACCCGGTCGAAGCGATCCGGCTGCGCGCGACGCGGCTCAAGGTGTTCCGCAAGGGGCGCCTGCTGGCGGAAACGCCGGCCGCGACGGCCGCGCTGCACCTGCCGGGGCGCGCGCAGTCCACCAGCTGGATGAGCCGCAAGTCCTAGCGCCTCAGGCTTCGGGCGCGATGGCCTCGGCGTACTCGTAGAGTGCGCCCAGGATCTCTTCGCCCCGCTCGTCCGCGGTTTCGGACAGCGCATCGACTTCGCTGAACAGCATCTCGATGGTGCGCGCCCCGCCCTCGCCCTTGAAGAGCCGCGCGGCGCGCAGCGCCTCCCAGCGTTCGGCCTCTTCCGAGCTGAGCAGCTCGGGCCAGTTGCGCGCGCGGTAGCGAAAGAGGATTTCCTCGAGCCGCCCGTCGTCGAAACCGGTGCGATCCTTGGCGAGCTCCTCGGGCGACAGCGCGCGCAGCTGGTTCAGGCGGCGCCGGTCGCCGTTGCCGACGAAGCCGCCGTAGAGGTCTTCATCGACATCGGGCACCGCCTCCTTGGGCCGCGCGTACACCTGCGACCAGATGGCGCTCATGTCGGGCAGGTCGCGCGCGATGGCCGCGTGGCGCAGCGCCGCGTCAAGGTCGACGTTCCAGCGCTCGGCCATGGCGGGCGCCAGCGTGCGCAGGTTGCCGACCACCATCGGCGACTTGTTGAGGTGGATGCCCTTGACCGGCAGGCGGACCACGCCTTCGGGCAGGTCGGCGGTGCGCGTGAACAGGCGCAGGCGCAGGGTCTCGACGTCGAGGTCGCGCAGCTCGCTGGGGTCGTGGGCCAGGTCCCAGGCGATCAGTTCGTTCTTGTTGGTCGGATGGCTCGCGAGCGGCCACATCACGCCGAGGCRGCCGCGCTCGACCGGGAACATGCCCGACACGTGCAGGAAAGGCCGCGCCGTCTCGCGCATGGCCGGCAGGCCGAGCTCGCTGGCGACGCGGTCCTTCTTGTGCAGGCCGAAGGCGAATTCGAAGAGCTTGGGCTGGCGCTCGCGAATGAGCCGCGCCAGCGCGATGGTGGCGCGCACGTCGGACAGCGCATCGTGCGCGGACTCGTGCAGCAGGCCGTTGGCGCGCGCCAGGTCCTCGAGCTTGAAGCTGGGCTTGCCGTCTTCCTTCTTCGGCCACTCGATGCCGTCGGGCCGCAGCGCGTAGGTCAGGCGCACCACGTCCAGCAGGTCCCAGCGGCCGCAGTCGTTCTGCCATTCGCGGGCGTACGGGTCGATCAGGTTGCGCCAGAACAGGAAGCGCGTGACCTCGTCGTCGAAGCGGATGGTGTTGTAGCCCACGCCGATGGTGCCGGGCTGCGAGAAGGCCTTCTCGATCTGCGCGGCGAAGGCGTGCTCGGGAATGCCGCGCTCCAGGCAGAGCTGCGGCGTGATGCCGGTGATCAGGCAGGCCTCGGGGCTGGGCAGGTAGTCGGGCGCCGGCTTGCAATAGATCATCAGCGGCTCGCCGATCTCGTTGAGCTCGGCGTCGGTGCGGATGGCGGCGAACTGCGATGGCCGGTCGCGGCGCGGCACGGCGCCGAAGGTTTCGTAGTCGTGCCAGAGAAAGGTGTGGTTCATTCAGAGCAAGGGGGAAAACAATCGTGCAAGCGCGTCGCCGAGGCGGCGCCAGAAACTCTGCGGCCGGTGGGCGCGCACTGCGCCGGAGCTGTGCAGGTCGGTCTCGAACTGCGCGGCCAGGGGGCGTGCCAGCTCGGGGCCGTAGACCACCGCGCTCACTTCGAAATTGAGCCTGAAGCTGCGGTTGTCGAAATTCGCGGTACCGATCATCGCGCAATGGTCGTCGACCACCAAGGTCTTGGAATGCAGCATGCGCGCCTTGTATTCCCAGACCTTGACTCCCGACGCAATCAGCTCGTCGAAGTAGGAGCGCGCGGCCGCGCTCACAATGGCCGAATCGCTGCGCCGCGGCACCAGCAGGCGCACATCCACGCCGCGCAGCGCCGCGCTGGTGAGCGCCATCATGGCGGGCTCGCCGGGCACGAAGTACGGCGTGGTGAGCCAGGCCCGCTCGCTCGCCGAATGGATCGCCTCCACGTGCATGCGGTGGATGGGTTCCAGCATGTTGTCGGGGCCGCTGGTCACGATCTGCACGGGAATGTCGCCGGCCTCGACCTGCGGCAGCATGGCGCCCATCAGGTGGTCGATGTCGCGCAGGTCTTCGCCGGTGGCATAGGTCCAGTCCTCCAGGAAGGTGGTCTGCAGCCAGCGTACCGCGCTGCCCTCGATGCGCAGGTGGACGTCATGGTAGGCGTCGGGCCGGGTGCGCTTGTCTTCCTCGTCGGTGATGTTGACGCCGCCGGTAAAGCCCACGCGGCCGTCGCACACCACGATCTTGCGGTGGGTGCGGTAGTTGGTCACCGGGCGCAGGCGGCGGCCGATGCGCGTGTCGTGGAAGAGCGCAACCTGCACGCCCGCGGCATGCAGCGGCGCCATGAACTTGCGGCCGATGCGCTTGGAGCCCAGCGCGTCGAGCAGCAGGCGCACCGACACGCCCTGCCGTGCGCGCTCCACCAGCAGGTCGCGCAGCGCGGTGCCGATCCTGTCGGGCTCGAAGATGTAGTACTCGAGGTGAACGTGGTCGCGCGCCGCGCGCACCGCGTCGAAGATGGCGTCGAAGGTGCGCGCGCCGCCCGAGAGCAGCGCCACGCCCGTCGCGCTGGACACCGGCAGCCCGCAGGCCGCGGTGCCCAGCCGCGCCATCTGCTGCAGCGCCGGCGGCGCGTTCTGCGCCGCGTCGCGCACGCGCGCCAGGTCGGCCTGCGTGTGCGCGCTGGCCCGGCTGCGCAGGCGCTTGACGCGCTGCTTGCGCAGGCGCTGCGGCCCGAGGAAGTAATAGATGACGAAGCCCGCGAACGGCAGCAGCGCGAGCGACAGGATCCAGCTCATGGTGGACACCGGCGCACGCTTCTGCATCACGATCCAGACCGACAGCACGGCGATATAGCCGCTCCAGGCCAGAGAGAGGCCGGTTTTCCATTCCTGACTGAGCTCGGGGAGGATCAAAGTAAGACTGCGTACGAATAGATTCCGGCCAAAAAAAAGCCGGCAGCGAATGCTACCGGCCTTTTGGGTACTGCCAGGGACAGCGCGGAACCGGCCTTGCCGGTCCGCCTTATCCGGCAGCGGCTTCTTCGGCTTCCGGCTTGGACTTGCCTTCCTTCTTCGGCAGCGGCTGGATGTCCAACTGCACTTCGCCCTTGTCGTCGATGTCGACCGACAGGCGGCCGCCATCGATCAGGCGTCCGAACAGCAGCTCGTCGGCCAGTGCACGGCGGATCGTGTCCTGGATCAGGCGCTGCATCGGGCGGGCGCCCATCAGCGGATCGAAGCCCTTCTTCGCCAGGTGCTTGCGCAGCCCGTCGCTGAACGTGACGTCGACCTTCTTCTCGGCCAGCTGCGTTTCCAGCTGCAGCAGGAACTTGTCGACCACGCGCAGGATGATCTGCTCGTCCAGCGCCTTGAAGCTCACGATCGCGTCCAGGCGGTTGCGGAACTCCGGCGTGAACAGGCGCTTGATGTCGGTCATCTCGTCGCCCGCCTGGCGCGGGTTGGTGAAGCCGATGGTCGCCTTGTTCATGGTCTCGGCACCCGCGTTGGTGGTCATCACGATGATCACGTTGCGGAAGTCGGCCTTGCGTCCGTTGTTGTCCGTCAGGGTGCCGTGGTCCATGACCTGCAGCAGCACGTTGAAGATGTCCGGATGCGCCTTCTCGATTTCGTCGAGCAGCAGCACCGCGTGCGGCTTCTTCGTGATGGCTTCGGTCAGCAGGCCGCCCTGGTCGAATCCGACGTAGCCCGGAGGCGCGCCGATCAGCCGGCTCACCGCATGGCGCTCCATGTATTCGGACATGTCGAAGCGGATGAGCTCGATGCCCATGATGTAGGCCAGCTGCTTGGCCGCCTCGGTCTTGCCGACGCCTGTGGGGCCGCTGAACAGGAACGAGCCGATCGGCTTGTCCTCGCGGCCGAGGCCCGAGCGCGCCATCTTGACGGCGGAAGCCAGCACCTCGAGCGCCTTGTCCTGGCCGAACACCACGCTCTTGAGGTCGCGCTCGATGGTCTGCAGCTTGCCGCGGTCGTCGTTGCTGACGTTGGCCGGGGGAATGCGCGCGATCTTCGCGACGATGTCCTCGACCTCGGTCTTGCTGATGGTCTTCTTGCGCTTGTTGGCCGGCAGGATGCGCTGGGCAGCGCCGGCCTCGTCGATCACGTCGATGGCCTTGTCGGGCAGGTGGCGGTCGTTGATGTACTTGGCGCTCAGTTCGGCCGCAGCCTGCAGGGCCGCCACCGCGTACTTGACGCCATGGTGCTCTTCGAAGCGCGACTTCAGGCCCTTCAGGATGTCGACGGTTTCCTGCACCGTCGGCTCGACCACGTCGACCTTCTGGAAACGGCGCGACAGGGCCGCGTCCTTCTCGAAGATGCCGCGGTATTCGCTGAAGGTGGTGGCGCCGATGCACTTGAGCTGGCCGCTCGAGAGCGCCGGCTTCAGCAGGTTCGAGGCGTCGAGCGTGCCGCCCGAGGCCGCGCCCGCACCGATCAGCGTGTGGATCTCGTCGATGAACAGGATCGCGTTCGGCTTGTCCTTGAGCGACTTGAGCACGCCCTTCAGGCGCTKYTCGAARTCGCCGCGGTACTTGGTGCCGGCCARKAGCGCGCCCATGTCGAGCGAGTAGACCTGCGCCTCGGCGAGGATCTCGGGCACGTCGGTCTGCGTGATGCGCCAGGCCAGGCCCTCGGCGATGGCGGTCTTGCCCACGCCGGCCTCACCCACCAGCAGCGGGTTGTTCTTGCGCCGGCGGCACAGGATCTGGATGACGCGCTCGACCTCGTATTCGCGGCCGATCAGCGGATCGATCTTGCCGTCCTTGGCAAGCTGGTTGAGGTTCTGCGTGAACTGCTCGAGCGGCGAAGCCTTCTCGTTCTTTTCGGCGCCTCCCTCTTCGCCCTCGCCCGAAGGCGATTCGCTGCTGCCCTTGACGGCCTCGGGCGGATCGCTCTTCTTGATGCCGTGGGCAATGAAGTTCACCACGTCCAGGCGGGTCACGCCCTGCTGGTGGAGGTAGTACACCGCGTGCGAGTCCTTCTCGCCGAAGATCGCGACCAGCACGTTGGCGCCGGTGACTTCCTTCTTGCCGTTGCCGGTGGACTGCACATGCATGATGGCGCGCTGGATCACGCGCTGGAAACCCAGCGTCGGCTGGGTGTCTACATCGTCGGTACCCGCCACCTGGGGCGTGTTGTCCTTGATGAAGTTGGTGAGCGACGCCCGCAGGTCGTCGACGTTGGCCGAGCAGGCGCGCAGGACCTCTGCGGCGCTCGGGTTGTCCAGCAAAGCGAGCAACAGATGCTCCACGGTGATGAACTCGTGGCGCTGCTGCCTGGCCTCGACGAAGGCCATGTGCAAGCTGACTTCCAGTTCCTGGGCAATCATGTGATTTCCTTTTGCCTTGCTGTAAATAAATTCTCAGATGGGTTTGAGCGCGCGCAATTCAACTGGTTCACGCAATGGGTTCGCTGACGCATTGCAGCGGATGCCCGGCCTGGTGCGCGGCCTCCATCACCTGATTGACCTTGGTGGCCGCCAGGTCGCGGGAATAGACCCCACAAACGCCGCGGCCATCGAGGTGGATCTTGAGCATGATCTGGGTCGCGGTTTCGCGATCCTTGTTGAAATATTCCTGCAGCACGACGATCACGAACTCCATGGGCGTGTAGTCGTCGTTCAGCATGACGACCTGGTACATCTGGGGCGGCGCGGTTTTCTGCGGCCGCCGCTCCAGAACGACCGAATCTCCGTCGTCCCCGGCCGGTTTCTGGGCCGGCGGAGTGCTGGGAGTCTTGGGAATTCTCGTTGCCATAAAAAAGATTCTATAGAGCGTGCAAGCACCGTGCCGGCGCAAGAAGACTTGGTGGCGCGTATTCGACAAATCAAGGGGCTTGCGTCGTGCACGACACCACAGAGGATGCAAAAAAATCTGCCTTCCGCCTGCGCCGCAGCATAAATATTACGCGGCACCCGGCCGGAAAAAAATGGGTATTTGGCGCAAGGTGTGCCATTTCTCAACCTGGCCCGCCGTGCCGTGCCGGATGAAGAAAAGCCCTCGAGACCGGGCGGTCTCGAGGGCTTGGGCCGCGCGGCGCCGGAGCGCCGCTGCTCGCGCAATTACATGTGGTCGATCATGACCTGGCCGAAGCCCGAGCAGCTCACTTGCGTGGCGCCGTCCATCAGGCGGGCGAAGTCATAGGTGACCTTCTTGCTGGCAATCGACTTTTCCATCGAGCTGATGATCAGGTCGGCCGCCTCGGTCCAGCCCATGTGGCGCAGCATCATCTCGGCCGAGAGGATTTCGGAACCGGGGTTCACGTAGTCCTTGCCGGCGTACTTGGGAGCCGTGCCGTGGGTGGCTTCGAACATGGCGACGGTGTCGCTCAGGTTCGCGCCCGGGGCAATGCCGATGCCGCCCACCTGGGCTGCCAGCGCGTCGGACACGTAGTCGCCGTTCAGGTTGAGCGTGGCGATCACGCTGTATTCGGCGGGGCGCAGGAGGATCTGCTGCAGGAATGCGTCGGCGATGCTGTCCTTGACGGTGATTTCCTTGCCCGTCCTGGGGTTCTTGAACTTCATCCAGGGGCCGCCGTCGATCAGTTCGGCGCCGAACTCCTTGGCCGCCAGGGCATAGGCCCAGTCACGGAAGCCACCTTCGGTGAACTTCATGATGTTGCCCTTGTGCACGATCGTGACGCTGGGCTTGTCATTGTCCACCGCGTACTGCAGCGCCTTGCGCACGAGGCGCTCGGTGCCTTCCTTCGACACGGGCTTGACGCCGATGCCCGAGGTGTTGGGGAAACGGATCTTCTTGACGCCCAGTTCGTCCTGCAGGAACTTGATGAGCTTCTTGGCCTTGTCG
>NZ_JBFTPJ010000048.1:0-12798 GCF_056398445.1 Variovorax sp. 01T439_2 | reverse complement strand
GGTCAATCAATCGAAGACCGAGGGCGTGGCGCTCAAGATGATCAAGGAGCCGATGGTGCTGCAGCCCATCGGCATCGGCATGAAGAAGGACGAGCCGGTGCTGTTGGCCAAGGTGAACGGCGCGCTCTACGCGCTCGAGAAGTCGGGCGAGCTCGACAAGATCTGGGCCAAGTGGCTCGGCCCGAACACCGAATACAAGATGGTGCGCGAAGAAAAGGTCACGCCGCTGGCCGACCTCAAGTTCGAACTCCTGCCCTGAGAGCATCCACCTTGCCGCCAGCGCACCCAACTAGTTATAAGAACTAATTATTAAAACGAAACTGCGTATTGTTTTTGCGCGTTTCTTGGGCATCATTTCCGCATGGAGAAGACAAAGGCCCTGGTGACCGTGATCGAGATGGCGCGCGCCGGCCTCGGCTTTACGCCTGCCGACGCCCTCGACCACATCGCCGCTCTCATCGCCCAGGAGGATGCACAAAGCCCGTTCCACGACCGCCGGGTCGAGGAACTGCTTCGCCTCGGGGCCTGCATCTGGAGCCTGCGGCGGGACCTCGTGACGCCGCGCTGAGCTTTGCTTCGCCCCGCCGCCTCGCGCGCACGGGCTATGCCGTGTGGCCAGATGCAGGAAAGGGTACTTAAGGCTACATTTTCCAGACCAAGAAAAGCCGGCATTCTTTGGGTCGAGCAAACGCCGGCAATCGGAGGACTGAATGCCGCTCTTGTTCCTGCTGAGGCTCCAGCACACGCTGCTGCCTGTCCGAGTCGCGCTTCCGGAGGAAGTGCGGATCGTCTCGGTGCTCGTGGCCACGGGCTTGATCGAGGCCGAGTTCGCACCCGTGAGGCCCGCTGGCCGGGATGCCGCATCGCGCATTGCGACGGTGAGGCGCATCACCGAGGAAGGCCTCGCCGAGCTCGCGCAGATGAGCGACGCCCCCAAGTTCGTGAAGACCTCGATGCAGTTCGCGCGCGGATTGCGATTGATGTAGGGCTTGCAGGATCAGGCCTGCCACGGCAGCCCGCGCATCCGCTCGCGCTTTTCTTCCTCGTCGAAGTGCGCGAGCGAAGGCTTGATCAGGTCGCTGCGCGCCACGATGCCCACCAGCACCAGCGACTGCGCGTCCTTCACCACGGGCAGCCGCTCGAGCCGATGGCGCGCGAGCCGCGTGGCCACCGCGCGGCAGTTCTCGCCCGGCAGCGCAAAGAACAGCGGCACGTCGGCGCATGCGTCGCCCACGGTGGCAATGGGATCGCGCGTGCCGCACGCGGCCAGCATCGCGCGGTCCGCCACGCCGATCACCGCGCCGTTGCGCACCACGGGGAACGCACGGTGGGCCTGGCCGTCGCCGAAATGCTCGAACAGCGCCCGCGCCACCGGCAGGGCCGCGTCGATGCTGCGCACCTCGCGCGTCATGACCTCTTCCACCGAGTGCCGCTCGAGCGGATCGACGCCGTATTCGCGGTAGATGTGATAGCCGCGGCGCGCGATCTTCTCGGTGAGGATCGAGCGGCGCATGGTCAGCACCGTGAAGCCATAGGCCACGGCGGAGGTGGTCAGCAGCGGCAGCAGCGCATTGCTGTCGTGCGTGAGCCCGAAGGCGAAGATGGTGGCGGTGAGCGGTGCGCGCATCACGCCGCCCAGCGTGGCGGCCATGCAGACCAGCGGCCACAGCATCGGGTCGTTGCCGGGCAGCACGTGCGAGAGCACCACGCCCAGGCCCGCGCCCATCATCAGGAGCGGCGCAAGCACGCCGCCCGAAGTGCCCGAGCCCAGCGAGATGACCCAGATCACCGCCTTCACCGCGAGCAGCGCGGCCACCACGCCGAGCGCCAGGTGGTTGTGCAGCAGATCGCCGATCACGTCGTAGCCCACGCCCAATGCACGCGGCTCGAAGTAGCCGCCGATGCCCACCGCCAGGCCGCCGATCGCCGGCCACCACATCCAGTGGATCGGCAGCTTACCGAACAGGTCTTCGACCTTGTAGAGCGAGATCGAGAGCGAGGCCGACAATGCGCCGCACAGAAGCCCCGCGGCCACGCACGAGAGCATCGCGAGCGGGCCGGGCACCGCGGTCTGCAGCGGAAACAGCGGGCCGGCATCCATCAGCAGCGGACGTGTGAACCCCGCCACCGCGCAGGCCACGGCCACCGGCAGCAGGCTGCGCGGCCGGAGCTCGAACAGCAGCAGTTCCACCGCCAGCAGCACGGCCGCCACCGGCGTGCCGAACACCGCCGTCATGCCCGCGGTGGCRCCGGCCACCAGCAGCGCCTTGCGCTCGGCGGCCGTGAGATGGAAGTGCTGCGCGATCAGCGAGCCGATGGCGCCGCCGGTCATGATGATCGGCCCTTCGGCGCCGAACGGGCCGCCGCTGCCGATCACGATGCCCGAGGACAGCGGCTTGAGCAGCGCCACCTTCGGCGACATCTTGCTCTTGCCGAACAGGATCGCCTCGATCGCCTCGGGAATGCCGTGGCCGCGGATCTTGTCGGAACCGTAGCGTGCGACCAGCCCCACGATCAGCCCGCCGATCACCGGCACCGCAATGACCCAGGCGCCCAGCGTGTGCCCGGCCGGCGAGCGGTCCGCCAGCGAGAAGGTCTGGAAGAAGAACAGGTTGGTGAAGAAGCGGATCAGGTCGAGCAGCACGCGCGCGGCCACGGTGCTGACCGCCCCGACCACGATGGCCATGACGGTGATGCGCAGCAGGCGCGCATTGAGGGCGAAGTCGCCGCGGGGCGGGTGGGGGACTGGAGTCATGGCTGTTCGGGAAGAGTCGATCTGCCTCATCCGAGGCCAGCCCTCGAATATATCATTTCATGACATATTCGGTTCGCCCCCTGCGTTGAGAAACCCGCAGCGGCCTGCTAGGCGCCGCCCTTGCTGGCGAGCGCCACCACCTTGGCCAGTTCGGCCACCTGGTCCGCGTGCAGCACCGCGAGCCGTTCCAGCTTCCTGCGTCCCGCGGCCAGCAGATGGACCTCGACCTGGCGCCGGTCCGCATGGCTGGGCTTGCGCTTGACCAGGCCGGCCTCCTCGCAGCGCGACACCAGGGCGACCACGCCGTGGTGCTGGGCCTGCAGTCGCTCGGCGATCTCGCTGATGGTGGCCCACTCGCGGCCGGGAAAGCCCTGGGTGTGGAGCATCAACTGGTATTGAAGGACGGTGATGCCTTCCTCCCGCGCCGCGTCTTCGCTGAAGCGAAGGAAGCTGCGCAGCCTGAATCTGAAGTCGGACAGTGCCTCGAAGTGCTGCTTCTCGATGGATCCCCGTTGGCTGGCCATGAACTTTCCAAGAATGATTGTGCGAACGGAAAGCAATGTAGCAGCCGGCCCGATTCCGACGCAGGGTAATTACTCACAATGTGATGCAATAAACCTCATAACATGATGCATCTGACTTGAACCTGACCTGTGCGATGCCGGCTGCCTTCTCGGCATGCCGCGCGCACTTCCCCGTTGTCCGCTGCCGTTGCCCGTGCATCAGTGCGGGTTGCCGTATCCATTCCATTCGAGAGAGAGAAAGATTGCGTATGCAGATCAAGAGCCAGAAGACCTTCTTCTCGGGCATCATGTTCACCTGCGTCGGCGCGGCGTTCGCGCTGGGCGCCGCCAACTACAACGTCGGGAGTGCGGCCCGCATGGGGCCGGGCTACTTCCCGCTGATCGTGGGCGTGCTGCTGACCCTGCTGGGCCTGGTGGTGATTGCCACCGCGTTCACGGGCCCCACGTCCGACGGCGAGCCGGTCGGAAAGATCGCATGGAAGCCGCTCGGCTTCATCATCGGCGCCAACCTGCTGTTCGGCATCCTGCTGGCGGGCCTGCGCAGCATCGGCCTGCCGGCCATGGGCCTGATCCTCGCCATCTATGCGCTGGTGATCGTGGCCTGCATGGCCGGTGCCAACTTCTCGATGAAGCTGTCGCTGGTGCTGGCAACCGTGCTGGCCATCGGCAGCTACCTGACCTTCATCGTGGGACTCAAGCTGCAGTTCCAGGTGTGGCCCACCTTCATCACCGGCTGAGCGCGAGGCACCACCCATGATGGATCTGATCAACCACCTGTCGCTCGGCTTTTCCACCGCGGTGACGCTGCAGAACCTGGTCTATGCGTTCATCGGCTGCCTGCTGGGCACGCTGATCGGCGTGCTGCCGGGCATCGGCCCGACGGCCACCATTGCCATGCTGCTGCCGGCCACCTACGCGCTGCCGCCCGTGGCCGCGCTCATCATGCTCGCGGGCATCTACTACGGCTCGCAATATGGCGGCTCGACCACCGCCATCCTGGTCAACCTGCCGGGCGAATCGTCGTCCGTGGTGACGGTGATCGACGGCCACCAGATGGCCAAGCGGGGGCGCGGCGGACCGGCGCTCGCGGCCGCGGGCCTGGGCTCGTTCTTCGCGGGCTGCGTGGGCACGCTGATCCTTGCCGCGTTCGCGCCGCCGCTGACCGAGATCGCCTTCAAGTTCGGCCCGGCCGAGTATTTCTCGCTCATGGTGCTGGGCCTGATCGGCGCGGTGGTGATGGCCTCGGGCTCGCTGCTCAAGGCCATCTGCATGATCATGGTGGGCCTGCTGCTGGGCCTGGTCGGCACCGACGTGAATTCGGGCGTGGCGCGCTACAGCTTCGACATTCCGGAACTGACCGACGGCCTGGGCTTCATCGCGATCGCCATGGGCGTGTTCGGCTACGGCGAGATCATTGCCAACCTGGCCCGGCCCGAGGACGAGCGCGAGGTCTTCACGGCCAGCGTCACGGGCCTCATGCCCACCAAGGAAGACTTCAAGCGCATGTTTCCGGCCGTGCTGCGCGGCACCGCGCTGGGCTCGTCGCTGGGCATCCTGCCGGGCGGCGGCGCCACGCTGTCGGCCTTTGCGGCCTACACGCTCGAAAAGAAGATCAAGCTCAAGGCGGGCGAAGTGCCCTTCGGCAAGGGCAACATCCGCGGCGTGGCCGGGCCCGAAGCCGCAAACAACGCGGGTGCGCAGACCTCCTTCATTCCAATGCTGACGCTGGGCATTCCGCCCAACCCGGTCATGGCGCTGATGGTCGGCGCCATGACGATCCACAACATCCAGCCGGGCCCGCAGGTGATGACCAGCAACCCGGAGCTGTTCTGGGGGCTGATCGCCTCGATGTGGATCGGCAACCTGATGCTGGTGATCCTGAACCTGCCGCTCATCGGCCTGTGGATCAAGCTGCTGACCATTCCCTACCGGTGGCTGTTCCCGGCGATCGTGCTGTTCTGCGCGATTGGCGTGTACTCGACCAACAACAACGTGTTCGACATCTGGCTGGTGGCGATCTTCGGTGTCGTGGGCTACACCTTCATCAAGCTCGGATGCGAGCCGGCGCCGCTGCTGCTCGGCCTCATCCTGGGGCCGATGATGGAAGAGAACCTGCGGCGCGCGCTGCTGCTCTCGCGCGGCGACTGGAGCGTGTTCGTCTCGCGGCCGATTTCCGCGGGGCTGCTGGCGGGCGCGGTCGCGCTGCTGCTGATCGTGCTCCTGCCCTCGATCAGATCGAAGCGCGAAGAGGCGTTTGTCGAGGAAGCAGGTTAGCCAAGGCAAGACAAGGAGCCGCCCATGTCCAGTTCCCGCCAGGCTTCGGCGCCCGAATCCGCCGCGGCGCTGCACCGGCCGGTGTGCGAGCTGCTCAAGTGCAGCCTCCCGCTGGTGCTGGCCGGCGCGGCCGACCCCGAACTGGTCGCGGCCGTGACGCAGGCCGGCGGCTTCGGCTTTCTCGGCACGTCGGAGGCGCCGCCTGCGCGCCTCCGCGAAGAGGTGCTGGCGGTGCGGGCGCACACGGACCGGCACTTCGGCGCTGAATTGAATCCGGCCGCCACGGAGCCGGCGCTGCTCGACGCGCAGATTGCTGCCTGCATCGAACTGCGCGTGCCGGTGGCCGGGCTGCTCGGCGCGCTGTCCAGGACCGCCGTGCGGCAGCTTCGCGAAGCCGGGGTGGTGGTGGCCTGCCAGGTGTCATCGGTCAGCGGCGCGTGCGAAGCAGAAGGCGCCGGGGCGCAGATCCTGATCGTGCAGGGCCGGGAGGCCGGCGACGCCGTGCGCGGTGCGCAGCCGCTGGCTGCCATTCTTGCGGATGTGCTGGTGCTGGCGTCGGTTCCGGTGCTCGCCGCGGGCGGTATTGCCGATGGGGCGGACATTGCCGCCGCGCTGGCTGCGGGCGCGCAGGGCGCCGTTCTGGGTGCCGCGGCCCTGCAGGCGCGCGAGGGCGAAGGTGAGGCCGAAGGCACGGCACCGCTGGAGAAGATCGCCAGCGCCAGCAGGCGCCTGCACCAGCTCGCATCGGACGCGGCGGCCTCGCTGCGGGGCCGGGCACTGCGCTTTCCTGAACGCGTGATGCTGTCCTCGCCGGTCTGCTATGCCGACGAACTCGCGCCATCGAGCAAAAATAATTGAAACGCGGCGCGGGGCTGCTTCATCCAATGGGAAAGAGAAGCACACATGTCCCACGCCGCCCCCTCCCCAGTTGCCRCATCGGCGAGCCCCGCACAGGGCTCCGACCGCGAACTCGCGGCGCGCGCCGCGCAAGGCGATGCGCCGGCCTTCGAGTGCATCATGCGGCGCCACAACCAGCTGCTGTTCCGCACGGCGCGCAGCATCCTCAAGAGCGACGAAGAAACCGAGGACGCGCTGCAGGACGCCTACCTGCGCGCCTGGCGCGCCATCGGCAGCTTCCGCGACGATGCGCAGCTCTCGACCTGGCTGGTCCGCATCGTGATCAACGAGGCCCTCGGGCGCCTGCGGCGCCGCGGTGCGCAGGTGATTCCGCTCGACGGCGCCGCCGCGCCCGGCTTCGATGAAGACGAGYCCGAATCGGCCGCCGCCGACGATCCCGACAAACAACCGGAACGCCACGCCATGCGGGAAGAACTTCGGCGGCTGATGGAGCGCCGCATCGATCGCCTGCCCGATGCCTACCGCACCGTCTTCATGCTGCGGGCGGTCGAGGAAATGAGCGTCGAGGAAACGGCCGCGGCCCTGGCGCTGCCCGAAGCCACCGTGCGCACCCGCTTCTTCCGCGCGCGCAGCCTTTTGCGCGAAGGCCTGTCCCGCGACATCGACGTGGCGGTGGGCGATGCATTTTCATTCGACGGCGCGCGCTGCGATCGCATCGTGGCGCGTGTGCTGGCGAGCCTGGCCGACGGGCGGGAATCACCCCGCCCCTGAAGCTCTTACCCACGATCACTACGAGGAAAACAACCATGTCCTTCTTTCAAATGACTTCTCCCGTCGCCGCGCGGCGCATGTTCCTCGGCCAGTCGGGGCTGGTGCTGTCCGGTGCCGCGGTCGCGCTGCTGGCCGGCCGCGATGCCCTGGCCGCCAAGACCGGCGGCGCCACCGGCAACGACGTGCAGATCCTCAACACCGCGCTTGCCGCCGAACTCGAGGCCATTGCGGCCTACCAGGCCGGGGCCGAGAGCAAGCTGCTCGAGAAGCCCGTGCTCGACCTGGCGCTGAGCTTCCAGGGCCACCACAAGGCGCATGCGGACCTGCTCGCCAAGACGGTCGCCAAGCTCGGCGGCCATGCCGTGGCGGCCAAGGCCAGCTACGGCTTTCCGCTGGAGCAGCTGAAGTCGCAGGCCGACGTGCTGCGCTTTGCGGCCAAGCTGGAGCAGGGTGCCGTGAGCGCGTACCTGGGTGCCGTGCCGCTGTTCGGCAATCGCGACCTGTCGAAGGCGGCTGCGAGCATTCTTGGCGACGAGGCGATGCACTGGGCCGTGCTGCGGCAGGCACTCGGCGAAACGCCCGTGCCTTCGGCCTTCATGTCATGAGCTCAGGCCGGTGGCTCCTTGCGGCCGCCGCACTGGCCGCGGCCGCGCACGCGTGGGCAGTGCCCGACGCGGTGCGCGGCGAGCAGGTCTACGCGCGCTGCCTGGCCTGCCATGCGCTGGCGGTCGACCGCGTCGGGCCCCGGCACTGCGGGCTGTTCGGCCGGCTGGCCGGCAGCGTGCCCGGCTTCGCCTACTCGGAGGCCATGAAGAAATCGAAGATCGTCTGGAACGACAAGACGCTCGACCGCTTCCTGGCCAAGCCGCTGGCCATGGTGCCCGGCACCGCCATGACCTACGACGGCGTGCCCGACGCCGCAGAGCGCGCGGACCTGATCGCCTACCTCAAGCATGCCAACGAAGCGCCACCATGCAGCGGCCGCGCACGCGAGTGAGCCATCAGCCGCCGCCCGCCGCATTCTGCTTCGGCTRCTTGATCGTCCACAGCGCTGCCGCCATCAGCGCGACACCCGCAAGCTGGACCCCGTTCAAGCGGCGCCCGTACACACCCCAGTCCACCAGCACCGCAGTCAATGGGTACACGAACTGCAGAACGGCGATCCTGCCGAGCGAAAGCCGGGCCATGCCCGCGAAGAGAAGGGCATAGGCCAAGCCGGTGTGCAGCACGCCCAGTCCCGCGAGCCACGCCCAAGCCGGCGCCGAATCCGGCCAGCCGAACACAAGAGGCACCCACGCCAGGACAACAACGCCGATCAGGCACTGCCACCAGGCCAGCGCATAGGACGTGATGGTTTTTTCCGTATTGGCGAGGATGGTCACCGCGGCATAGCAGAGCGAGCCGCCCAGGCACATGAGCAGGCCGAGCGCGTAGCCGCTACCCCATGAGGCCACCGATGCCATGTTGCCGAAAAGCCCGGTCGTCAGCGCCAGCCCGCACAGTGCGGCCAGTGTGGCGGCCCACTGGCGCGGCGACACGGCTTCGCGCAGGACCAGTGCGCCGAAGAGAATGATCCACACCGGCTGGATGTGAAAAACAATGGTGGCCACCGCAATCGAGATGCGCGGGATCGCCGCGAAGAACAGCGCCCAGTTCAGCACCATCAGGCAGCCCGTCGCGCAGGCGATCCATCCGCTCTTGCCGCGCAGCCGCAGCTCGTTCGTTCGGCCGGTTGCCAAGCCCCATGCGAGCAGCGCCAATGCACCGAAGGCGCAGCGAAACAGCACCGTGACCAGCGGATGCTGGTGCGCCTCTTCCACGAAGACGCCGATCGTGCCGAGCAGCACGCCGCCGGCAATCAGCAGCCATTGCCCCGTGCTCTCCCGTTTCGATTGCCGGCGCGTCGCCGCGAACGCGGGGTGCACCTGGACTGCCTTCTTTTGCATGAAGGCGATCGTCCGCCCATGCGACAGCGGCGTAAAGCGCATAGTTCGAAGGCCTATCATTCGAACATCGAATGAGAAGCGCGACGATGAAATATCCCGATTTCCAGATCGACTGGCTGCGCGCCCTGGTGGCGGTGGTGGATGCCGGCTCGCTCTCTGCCGCGGCGCCGCTGGTCCACCGCTCGCAGTCGGCGGTGAGCATGCAGATCAAGAAGCTGGAGAACGCGCTCGGCCAGGCCGTGCTGCTGCGCGGCCCGCGGCACCTGGAAGTGACGCCGGCGGGCGCGCAGCTGCTGGTCTATGCGCGCCGCATGCTCGAACTGCAGTCGGAAACGCAGAACGCCATGTTCGGACCGGAGCTCGCGGGCCGCGTGCGGCTCGGCGTGCCGGACGACTACGCCTCCACCTACCTGACGCCGGTGCTGCGCAGCTTTGCCGGGCGCTACAAGGGCGTGGAAATCGAGCTGACCTGCGAGCAGTCGACCTCCCTCATCCCCAAGATCGCGCGGGGCGAGCTGGACTTGGCGCTGGTCTCCCGCGACAAGCCGCAACGCGGACAGCTCCTGTTCCAGGAACCCCTGGTGTGGGTCGGCACGGCGCAGCATGAAGCCTGGCGCCGCAATCCGTTGCCGATTGCGGTCTACGAGGCGGGCAGCATGGCCCGAACTGCCGCGCTCTCGAGCCTGGCCGCCAGGCGGCGCGCCTATCGCATCGTCTATCACAGCTCCAGCCTCGCCGGCCAGCTCGCGGCCGTGGAGAGCGGCCTGGCCGTGGCCGTGTTCACGCGCTGCAGCGTTCCGCCTCACCTGCAGATATTGCAGAACCTGCCCAGCGGCTTCGACCTGCCCAGGCTCAAGTCGATGGACGTGGCGGCCTTGCGCAGCAAGGTGTCGCTGCGCTCGCCCGCGGTGGATGCGATGTACGAGCAGATGGTGCGGACCTTGAGCCCCGCATAGGCGAGGGCACCGGCGCGATCAACTGCCGCCGCCCTGCGGCCGCGCCAGGGTGTCGGCAAGCTCCCATAGCGACCCCATCTGCCCCGAGTGAAAAAGCAGGGGCGGCGCATCGGTCCGCGAGAAGCGTTCCACGCGGCCGAGGATGATCGTGTGATCGCCTTCCTGGTGGCGCGAGTAGGTGGAACATTCGAAGGTCGCGACGCTGTCGATCAGCCTCGCGCAGCCATTGGACCCGACCTCGAAGGCCTCGGCGAAGCGCTCGAACTTGTCGGCCGCGGGCTTGGCGAAATGCCAGGCCAGGTCGCGCTGCCCGGCGGTCAGCACGCTGAGGTTGAACGGCCGCGTCGCCAAAAATGCATCGGCGCTGCGCGTGTCGTCGCGGATGCTCCACAGGATCAGCGGCGGGTCGAGCGACACCGATGCGAAGGAGTTGATCGTCATGCCTTCGCGCTTGCCGTCCGGCGTGGTGGTGGTCACGAGGCACACCCCCGTGGGAAAGGCGCCGAGCGCCTGCCGCAGCTGGCGCGCATCGACCGTCTCGGCCGCGTCGCCCGTGATGAGAGCCCAGGAGTACATGGCCGGTGCCTCGGTCAGTACTGGCCCTTCGGCTCCAGGCCGAGCAGGTACTGGCCCACCATCGAGGAGACCGCGTCCCAGTTGAGGCTGATGTGGCGCGAGATCGCATTCGTGTCGCGCCACATGCGCTGGATCGGCTGGTTCAGCGACAGGCCCGCGCCTCCGACGCTCGCGAACACCGCCTCGACGGCATCGCGCGAGAGCCGCGCGGCAAAGGCATGGTCGCGCCGGTTGCGGATCCGCTGCTCGATGCTGATGACATGGCCATCCATGGCCATCTGCTCCACCTGCGCGGTGTCGCGGTAGAGCAGCAGCCGCGCCGCATCGACGCTCGCCGATGCCTCGGCCAGGCGCGACTGCACGGGAAAGAATTCGCTGAGCCGGCTGCCGCCGCCGGCCACGGCCCCCCGGGTGACGCGCGTGCCGGCCAGCGCGATCAGTTCGTCGACCGCGCCTTGCGCGGTGCCGACGATCGGCGACACCAGGCAGACCGGCACCGCCGACAGAAAAGGAATGCGGTAGATCGGATTCGCGTTGACCTTGGCACCCGGCGGATTGTTGGACGAAGCCTCCGCGAACGTCAGCTTGCGGTGCCCCGGAATGAACACCGGCTTGTCGATGACGATCGCCTTGGACCCGGTGCCTGCCTGGCCGGCCACGTGCCAGTTGTCCTCGATGGCCCAGTCCGAGCGCGGCGCGAGCAAAAAGCCGGCTGTCGGCGGCGCGCCCTTTTCTTCAGGCGGAAACTGCACGCCCAGCAGGGCCCACTGCGAGTTGTCCACGTTCGAAGCAAAGAGCCACTTGCCTTGCACCCGATAGCCGCCGTCGACCTTCTCGGCCATGGTCGCGGGCGCATACGAGCCGCAGACGATCGCGCGCGGGTCCTTGCGCCAGACGTCGTCCTGCGCCTCTTCCGGAAAGATCGCGACCAGCCACTGGTGAATGGCGCCGAGCGAGCAGCCCCACGACGACGAGGTGCAGCCCCGCGCCAGTTCGCTGACCACGTCGATGAACGCGGCGAACCCGTACTCGTAGCCGCCGTAGCGCGCAGGCTGCATCAGCCTGAAGAAGCCCRCGTCATGGAAGGCCTGCGTGGTGGCCTCGGAAACCCGGCGGTCCTGCTCGGTCTGCTGGGCCCGCTCGCGCAGCATCGGCACCATATTGCTTGCAGATGCAGCTATTTTTTCGATCGAAGGCGCATCCTTCACGGGCGACTTGCGGCCTGGGGCGGGGAGGTCTACGCGGTCCAGTTGAGCAAAGGGGTTGGCGGCTTCAGTCATGGTGGTCTCCGGATGGTGGGTGGGAACTCGACGGTGGCAAGGCCTCGATTGAAGCGCATGAAACTTGCAAATGCAAATAATAAATGCTTGGGGTTTACGCTATATAGATGCCGGAAATCGCCTGTAGCATTCGGCATGGCCACCAGAAAACAGACCGCAGCAAAGTCGACGCAGCCACGCAAGGCGCGCACCGAGGCACCTCCCAAATTGAATGCAACTGCAGACAAATCGGCAGACCACGACCTGGAGCGGGCCATTCCGTACCTGCTTGCCCGCGCAGGCATGCGCATGGGGCAGTCGTTCAGCAAGGAGCTCAAGCAGTTCAAGCTCTCGCTGACCGAGTGGCGGGTGTGCGTGGCGCTGCACCACAAGGCACATCAGCGGCTCTCCGACCTGGCGCTGCACACGTCGACGGACGCTTCCACGCTCTCGCGGGTGGTCGACGGCCTGCTGCAGCGCGGCGTGCTGGTGCGCGACCGGTCGGACGAGGATGCGCGCGCGCTCGCGCTGAACCTGACCGAGGCGGGCCGCGACCTCACGCTGCGGATCATTCCGCTGGCCCAGGTCTACGAGCGTGTCTCGCTGGCCGGCCTGACCACGGCGCAGGCCGAATCGCTTCGGGACATGCTCCGGATGGTCTACGACAACCTGGCAGTGCTGGACAACGAATGACGGTTCGGTGAAGGAGGCGGCGCCATGAACATCAACTCCATCGACCTGAATCTTTTCCTGGTGTTCCAGGCGATCTACGCCACGCGCAGCGTCACGCTCGCGGGCGACCGCCTCGGCATGACGCAGTCCGCGGTGAGCAATGCCCTCAAGCGCATGCGCGAACGCTTCAACGACGCGCTGTTCGTG
>NZ_JBFTPJ010000047.1:0-12854 GCF_056398445.1 Variovorax sp. 01T439_2 | reverse complement strand
ATATCAGGCATCGATATTCGCCCCGTCATCGGCCAATGAAAGCGGCCACTCCGTCGCGGAATGCCTGGCTGCCATACACCTCCTCGACCAGGTCATCGTCGTCCAGCCGCTGCTCGACGACGAGGCGGCGGATGCTCTCCTTCACGGCCTTGTGCGTGACCGGCGACAGCGCCATGAGCCGCACTGCCAGCGCATGCGCAGCGGCATCGAGTTCGCCCGCCGTGCAGACGGCGTGCACATAGCCGCAGGCCAGCGTTTCCTCGGCCGTCAGGTGGTCGGCCAGCAGCAGCATCCGCTTGACCCGCGGCACGCCCAGGGCGGCCTGCAGCCGCGCGATGTTGCGCGACGACAAGGTGTTGGACAGCGTTCTCGCAATCGGCGCGCCGAAGCGCGAGGCCTCGCTGCAGACCCGGAAATCGCAGGCCGTGGCCAGCGCGAGCCCGCCGCCCACGGCCCAGCCGTCGATCACGGCCACGGTGGGTACCGCGATGCGCTCGACCGCGTCGATGACGCGCTCCACGAAGGCTTCGTAGGCGATGCCGTCGCGGCCGCCGCGAAAGCCCTTGAAATGGGCGATGTCCGTGCCCGCGATGAAGGACTTGCCGCCCGCCCCCTTGAACAGCACGCTGCGCACCGCCGGGTTGCGCGCGCACGCGCCGATGCGCTCGAGCAGCGCCTCGTACATCTCCCGCGTCATCGCGTTGTGGCGTTCGGGGCGATGGATCACGATCTCGGCCACGCCCGAGGCGTGAACGCGGAGCTGCACGCATTCAGCAAGGCTCATGAGGCCTCCGCCGCGCCCGCCGGCACATTGATCTCGGCCAGGATTTCCTCGTTGTGCTCGCCCAGCAGCGGCGGATGCCGGCGCACCTGCTGCGGCGTACCCAGCAGCTTGACGGGAAAGCCGATGTTCTTGACCTTGCCCTCGATCGGATGGTCGATCTCCATGCACATGCGGCGGTGCGTGCCGTGCTCGCCCTCGAAGGCCTCCGGGTACGACAGGATGGGGCCGGCCGGGATGCCGGCGGCCAGCATGGCGTCGATCCAGTCGGCGCTGTCGCGCTGGCCGAACTCCCGTTCGAGCGCCTCGATCAGCGCCTCGCGGTGCTTCAGGCGCTGCGACACGCTCGCGTAGTCCGGGTGCACGGCGAGGTCCGGCCGCCGCAGCAGCTCGCACAGCCGGGTCCAGAGCTTCTGGTTGGTCGCGCCCATCACGAAGTAGCCGTCGCGCGCCTTGACCGCCTGGTAGGGCGCGCTCATCTTGTTGCTGGTGCCCAGCGGCGCCGGCGGCACGCCCGTGCCCCAGTACGCGGACATGTCCCAGACCGAGAAGGCCATGGCCGCGTCGAACAGCGAGGCGTCGATGTGCTGGCCCACGCCCGACTTCTGCGCGCCGATGTAGGCCGCGAGCAGCGCGTAGGTGGCAAACAGCGCGCAGCCGATGTCGGCCACCGGCACGCCGGCCTTGACCGGCTTCTCGCCGGGGTAGCCGGTCACGCTCATCACGCCGGACATGGCCTGCGCCATCAGGTCGAAGCCCGGCCGCTCGGCCCAGGGGCCGCTCTGGCCGAAGCCGGAGATGCTGACGTACACGATCTTCGGGTGGATCTTTTTGATCGACTCGTAGTCGATGCCCAGGCGCTGCACCGCGCCGGGACGGTAGTTCTCGACGATCACATCGGCGGTCCGGGCCAGCTTGTAGAAGGACGCGCGGTCCTCCTCGTTCTTGAGGTCCAGCGTCAGCGAGCGCTTGTTGCGGTTCATGTTCAGGAAGCCCATGCTGTCCGGCCCCTTCATCTTGAAGCCCATGGCGCCGCGGGTCTGGTCGCCGCCCGGCGGCTCGACCTTGATCACGTCGGCGCCCAGGTCGGCCAGCAGCATGCAGGCGAACGGCCCGGCCATGACCTGGCTCACGTCCAGCACCCGGATGCCCTGCAGCGGCAGTTGTCGCGCGTGGTTCATTTTTTCAGCCCTCCTCGGTGACCTTGGCGGTGCGCACCACCTCGCCCCATTTCTTGAACTCGGCAGCCATGAAGGCCGCGAACTTGTCGACCGATCCGCCGCCGTCCTCCACGCCATAGCCATCGAAGCGCGCCACCACATCGGGCAGCGCCAGCACCTTGTTGATGTCGGCATTGATCTGCAGGGCCAGGTCCCTGGACATGTCCCTGGGGCCCACCACGCCATACCAGCTGGACACGTCGAAGCCCTTGAAGCCCTGCTCGTCCATGGTCGGCATTTCAGGAAAGCCCTTGGCGCGCTGCAGGCGCGTCTGCACGATGCCCGCCATGCGCCCGGCCTTGACCTGCGCCGTGGCCGCCGTCATGGTGTCGAAGCTGTAGTCGATCTGGCCGCCGATCAGGTCCGTCTGCATCGGGCCCGAGCCCTTGTAGGGCACGTGGATGCTCTTGACCTCGGCCGCCATGTTGAACATCGCGGCCGCCAGGTGCTGCACCGATCCCGTGCCGGAGGAGCCGAAGCTGATCTTCCCCGGGCTTTGCCTGCACTGCTCGGCCACTTCCTTGACCGAGCCGGCGGAGTTCTTCGCGCGGGTCACCAGGATGTGCGGCGTGGCACCGACCATGGCAATGGGCGCGAAGTCCTTCAGCGGGTCGTAGCTGATGCTCTTGAAGATGTGCGGCGAGATGGCATGCGTGTTGACGTGCGCCATCAGCAGGTTCACGCCCTCGGTGAAGCGGGTGCGTGCAAAGAAGTCCGCAGCCAGTGCGCCGGTGGCGCCGGGCTTGTTCTCGACCACCACCGAGCGGCCCCACAGCTGCGACAGCTGCTGGCCCACGATGCGCGCGAACACGTCGGTGCCGCCGCCGGGCGCCCAGCCCACGTAGATCTTGACGATGCCCTTGGGCAGCTCCGTGGCCGCAAGGGCCCAGGGCGCGGCCAGCGCGCCCGCGCTGGCTGCGATGAAGTCTCGGCGTTTCATGTGTGCGTCCTCTGTCTCTGCTGTAGTAGTGCCGCTACTCTCCCGTAGCGCAGAGGACGTCGCAAGAACGTGGAAGGCATGCCTGGCTTCGTGATCCGCGAAGCCAGGGCCGCAGCTACGCTGCTTTCTTCTAAGTGCTGCTGCCGATCAGCTGGGCCACCACATTGCGCAAGGTTTGCTCCTGCGCATGGCCTTCGACACACGACAGCACATAGGCGCGCTGGTGCCAGTCGCCCTCGATCTCGGCCCAGCCCAGGTCGTCTTCCGGATGGAAGCTGCGCAGCACCTCGGGCGGCATCAGGCCCACACCCAGGCCATGGCGCACCAGCGCCAGCATGGTGTCGAAGCCGCTGGTCGAGAAGTTGTTGGGGAACGACCGGCCGCGGCTGCGGTAGGCCCCTTGCAAGGCCGACAGGATCGCCGAGCCCTTGCCGAGGCTCACCACCGGCAGGTCCAGGAAGTCGTCGATGCCCACCGGCCGCTGCGCCGCAAACTGGAAATGCCGGCGGCTGTACACGAGCACCAGCCGGTCCTGCCGGTAGTCGAACTTCGGCAGGTCCAGGAACCCGCTCTTCTTCTCGTAGATGCCGACATCGATCACCTTGTCGCGCAGCAGCTGCTGCACGATCTTGCTGTTCTCTTCCAGGATCTTCAGCGTGATCTGCGGGTAGGCGTCACGCAGCCGGGCGATGTCCTTCGCCAGGAACTGGATGATGGCCGCCTTCGGCGCGCCGATGAGGATGCGCCCGTCCTGCCCACGCCCCAGCACCTGGGCATCGCCCTCGAGCCGGCCGATGAGGTTGTCGATCTGCCGGATGTGCGCCATCAGCCGGTTGCCGGCCTCGGTGACGAGCACGCCGTGCGCCACCCGCTTGAACAGCCTGGCGCCCAGTTGCGCCTCCAGGTCGCTCACGCGCTTGGAGGCAGCCGCCACCGCCAGATTCAGCCGGTCGGCAGCCCGGGAGATGCTGCCTTCCTCGGCGATGCACAGGACCAGCTGGACGGTGGTGGAGTCGAGCTTCATGGCGCCGCCGGCCGCACCGTCAGCTGAACACGCTCTCCAGATCGGCTTCTTCCGCGCTGCTGTCCAGCTTCAGGCTCTGCTCGATGTGGTCGAGGTGATGGAGCATCAGCTTCTCGGCGCGCTGGGCGTCGCCGCGGTTCACTGCCGCGACGATTTCTTCATGCTCGTCCGCGCGGCAGCTGGTGGCGGTGGGCGCGTCGTACAGCGAGATGATCAGGCAGGTCAGCGCCGACAGCTCGCGCATCGAGCGGGCCAGCGCGGAGTTGCCGGCGAGCTCGGCCAGCAGCACATGGAATTCGCCCGACAGGCGCACGATGGCGCGCTTGTCGTCGCGGCTGCGCGCCTCGGCCTCCAGGTCGATGTGGCGGCGCAGGCGCTGGCGCTTGACGTCGTCGAGCGTGCGGACGAGCCGGCGCAGAACGCCCGGCTCGATCAGCCGGCGCGCCTCGAACACGTCCTGCGCCTGCTCGATGGTCGGCTTGGCGACGAAGGCCCCCTTCTGCGGAACCAGCTCGACGATCTGCTCGTGCGCCAGCCGGGCCAGCACTTCGCGCACCTTCGCGCGGCTGGTGGCGAAGATCGCGGCCAGCCGGTCCTCGCCGAGCTTGGTGCCCGGCGCGAGCCGGTGCTCGAGGATCGCCGCCGAGATCTTCTCGGCAATCTCGTCGACGCTGTGCTCGCGGGAGTTGGCGGCACTGGTCTTGCGTACTGAAGCTTTGGTGGACATCGCAGCCGATTCTATCGACGAGCCCTCCCCGCAGCCGGCTGGCGCGCCGCGCCGGCCGCGGCCTCAGGCGCGGCCGGCATCGCGGGCCAGGAGGCGTGACAGTGCATCGGGCAGCCCCTGGTTCGGCTTGACCGGTGGCGGCGCGAAACTGCCCCTGCGCGCCGGCGCGGGCGCCAGCGATGCGAGCGTCTGCGCATGGCAGACGGCGCTGGACACGCCGTCCACCACGGGCACCGGGATCCGGTCCTTGATCGAGCGCGCAAGGCCCGCCAGCGGCGCGCCGGCGATGATGATCACGTCCGCGCCGTCGTCCTCGACGGCCGACATGCACAGGGCCTCGAGACGCTCGCCATGGTCGTCCTGCACGCTGCCGATGTCCTTGAGCGGCCCCTCCAGGCTGCGGATGCTCGCAAGCCGCTCCAGGAGCCCGTTGGCCTGCACGCACTCGCGGTACCAGGCCGTGATGCGGCGCGAGATCGCGATGATGGAGAAGCGCTTGCCCAGCAGGCAGGCGCTCATCAGCGCGGCCTCGGTGAGGCCGACCACGGGAATGTCGAGCGCCTCGCGCAGGCCGTCGATGCCGGGGTCGCCGAAGGCCGCGACCACGATCGCATCGTGCCGCGCGTGGTGCTCCGCGGCCAGCGTGGCGGCCGCATAGGCGCCGATCAGCGACTCGAACCGGGTCTCGATGTAGGCAACGCCGAAGGGCGCCGTCAGCACCTCGATGCGCGTGTCGCCGGCGGCCGCGCGCCGGGCCTCGGCCGCGATCAGGTCCGAGACGCTTTGCGAGGTATTGGGGTTGATCAGCAGCAGGTTCATGGCAATGTCTCCAGCGTGAGGCTTAGGCGGGTCGACGGGTGGGCAGCAGGGTGGGCCCGGCCCGCCGCAGGAATTCGCCGCGCCCGGCGCGCGGATGGAAGCGCTCGCCGTCCCACACGACTTCGCCGCGCGCCAATGTCAGCGCGGGCCATGCCTTGACGTCGATGCCTTCGTAGGGCGTGTAGTCGACATCGTGGTGCAGGTCAGCGTTGCGGATGGCGCGCGGCGTGCTGCCCCAGACCACGAGGTCGGCGTCGGCGCCGACGGCGATCGTGCCCTTGCGCGGATGCAGGCCGTAGGCCTTGGCGGGATTGGTGGAGGTGAGCTCGACGAAGCGGTTGATCGTGATGCGCCCGTCGAGCACGCCGTGCGAGAACAAGAGCGGCAGCCGCGTCTCGATGCCCGGAATGCCGTTGGGAATGTGGCGGAAGGCCACCTCTTCGCCGCCGGGCTTCTTGCCCTCGGGCGCGTCGTAGCGGAACGGCGCGTGGTCCGACGAGAAGATGGTGAACAGCCCGTCGGCGAGGCCGTTCCAGATCACCTGCTGGTTCTCGCGGTTGCGCGGCGGCGGGCTGCAGACGCAGCGTGCACCCTGGTAGCTGTCGTCGATGCCCAGGTCCTCGGCCGTCAGGAACAGGTACTGCGGGCAGGTCTCGGCAAACACGCTCAGGCCGTGCGCGCGCGCCCAGCGGATCTGCTCGACGGCTTCGCGGCCCGACACGTGCACGATCATGATCGGCACGTCGACCAGTTCCGACAGCGCGATCGCGCGGTGGGTCGCCTCGCGCTCCACCAGCATCGGCCGCGCATGCGCATGGAAGCGCGGCGCGGTGCGGCCGCTGGCTTCGAGCCGCTTGGTCAGCCATTCGATGCAGTCGGCGTTCTCGGCATGGATCATGGCCATCGCGCCGTGCTCCCTGGCCACCGCCAGCACGTCGAGGATCTGGCCGTCGTCCAGCTTCAGGTCGTCGTAGGTCATGTAGATCTTGAACGAGGTGTAGCCCTCGGCGATCAGCTGCGGCAGCTCGTGCTTGAGCACCTCCTCGGTCGGGTCGCTCACGATCAGGTGGAAGGCGTGGTCGACGTGGGCGCGGCCTTCGGCACGCTGGTGGTAGTCCTGCACGGCGGCGCGCAGCGACTGGCCCTTGTGCTGCGCCGCGAACGGGATCACCGTGGTGGTGCCGCCGCAGGCCGCGGCGCGGGTGCCGGTGTCGAAGTCGTCGGCCATGCGCACCGGCGGCTCCATCGGCTGGTCGAGGTGGCAGTGGGCATCGACGCCGCCCGGCGTCACGTAGCGGCCGGCGGCGTCGATCTCGCGCCGCCCGGGGGGCAGCGCGAGGCCCAGCTGCACGATGCGGCCGTCGCGGATGCCGATGTCCGAGTCGAAGGTGTCGCTGGCGGTGGCAACGCGGGCGTTGCGCACCACGAGGTCGAGGTCGCGGAAGGTCATGGTCTTTCTTCTGTGGGTCTGTCTGTGTCTTGTCTGCGCGGCTGCGCGACGGCGTTCAGGCCGGCGGCCCGAACAGCCGGCCCCAACCCCGCACGGCGCGGGGATCGATGCCGACGGTCTTCAGCGCCCGCCACACCACGGTGGCGACGGAGTCGTAGATGGGGATGCCGAGCTCGCGCTCCATCTCTTCCACCAGCTGCGCGCCGTGCAGGTTGGTGCACATGATGGTGATCGCGTCGGGCCGCTGCTGCGCCACTTCGCGCAGCATGCGGCGCAGCGTGTCGGCATCGACCTCGCTGAATGCGAAGTTCACCGTCAGCCCGAGGTGCCGCTCGGCCACGCAGTCGATGCCGATGCCCGCGTAGTTGGCAACGATGCGCTGCTGCACGTCCTCGACATAGGGCGACACCAGGCCGAGCGTACGCGCGCCCTGCGCGGCCAGCAGCTCGTTGAGCGCCAGCACCGATGTGCTGGCCGCAATGCCGGTCGCCTCGGTGATGCGCGCGCACAGCGCCTGGTCCTTCTCGAAGCCCAGCCAGCTGGCCGAGGTGCCGCTCCAGCAGATCGTGTCGACGCGCGCATCGGCCAGCAGCCGCGCGGCCTCGAGGATCTTGCTGTCGTCGAACTGGCTGAGCGAGGCGCCGCGCATCGATATCTCGGTGACGGTGAAGCGCGAGAAGTGCGCCGACACACCGGGCACGCCGCTGACCATTGCGCTGGTCAGCGGCTCCAGCGCGGTGTTCGAGGAAGGCGTGAGCACGCCGATGAGTTTGCGTGGGGTCATGGTCGTCTTCAGAGGCGAGGAGTGTCGGTCGGGTCGGCCGGTGCGCCCGGCTTTCCCTGGTGGCGCGAGGCCAGGTCGAGCTCGTGCGCCAGGGCCTTGCGGCGGGCGGGCGTCGGCCCGGCATGCGAGGGATTGTCGAGCGCGGGCAGCACGAAGTCATTGACCATCTTGCGGATCGCCAGCACGTTCTTCGACTCGCGCAGGCCGCCTTCGATGGGCAGCATGCTGGTCATCACGACCACCGCGTTGCGCTCGGGCAGCGCCACGATGAACTGGCCCTTGAAGCCCATGGCATGCACTTCGGGCTCGGTGGCGACGATGTCGTTGATCCACCAGAACTGGCCGTACCACGGCGCGGACGACGGCGCGGTCATGGTCCGCATCCAGGCCTGCGACACGATCTGCCGGCCGTTCCAGCGCCCGCCCGAGAGCACCAGCATGCCGAGTTTGGCCATGTCGATTGCGCGCAGCCGCAGGCCCCAGCCGGCCGACACCAGCCCCTTGCCGTCGGCGCGCTCCCAGGCGTAGTGCGCCATGCCCATCGGCTTGAAGATCTTCTGCTCGGCAAAGGCCTCCAGCGGCATGCCGGCATCGGCGCCCAGCGTTGCGCTCGCAAGGATCGGGTTGACGTCGGTGTAGTCGAAGGCCTCGCCGGGCGGGCGCCTGGGCGTGGTCTCGGCGGCGAGCTTCAGGCGGTCGGACGCGCCGTAGTAGATCGGGTCGTCGGTCGGCTTGAAGTCGTAGAACAGGCCGGTCGACATCGACATCACGTGCCGCAGCTCGATGGCCTGCTTGTCCGCGAGTGCCGCCTTCAGGTCCGGGCGCGCCTTGGCCAGCACGGGCGCCACCTTCTCGTCGAGGCGGCTGCGGCCTTCGTCGATCAGCACGCCCGCAACCAGCGCGGTGACGTTCTTGGTGATCGAGTACAGCTCGTAGTTGTGGTCGCGGCCGAGCCCCCGGCTGTAGCGCTCGAAGACCAGCTTGCCGTCCTTGACGACGAGGAAGCTGCGCACGTCGAGATCTTCCTTGCGGATCCACTCGGACAGCCGCACCAGCGGGCGCGAATCGACGCCGACGGACTCGGGCACTACGGCGGCGATGGCGGGCCCGGCGTCATCGGCCGGGGCCACGGATTGGGCCAGCGCGGCACCGGCCGAGGCCAGGTTCAGGGCCAGCGCGATGGCCGCAAGGCGGACATGGGACATGGACATGGTTGTCTTCTCCTGGAGGGTTGCGTGCCTCAGACCGGCAGCTTCTTGCTGTAGTCGATCAGCATCGTCGAGCAGACGAACAAGCCCGCGCCCGCGGCCGTGAACAGCATCAGCGCCATGAAGTACGAGCCGGTGGCCTGCACGATCAGGCCCACCACGATCGGCACGCCGATGCCCGCCACGTTGCCGCCCAGGTTCATGGTGCCGCCGAGAAAGCCGACCCGGGCGCGCGTGCCGAGGATCGAGGGCACGCACCAGAACAGGCCGCACCAGCGCAGGAAGAACAGCGTCACCGACAGCAGCACGACCACGGCGATCGGGTCCTTGATCTGCGTCACCATGAAGATGGCGATGGTCGCGATGATCGACGAGATGCCGAACAGCGTGCGCAGCACCTTGCTCTGCGAGGCGCCGGCCGCCTGCCACTTGTCGGCCAGCCAGCCGCCGAACATCTCGCCCACGAAGCCCGAGAAGAACATGATGAACACCGCGCCGCCCATCTGCTTGATGTCGAAGCCGTGCACCTTCGACAGGTAGTTGGGCATCCAGGTGAGCAGGCCATAGAACAGCGCGTTGAAGCACATCCAGCCGAAGAACATGCCCCACACGGAGCGGAAGCGGAAGAAGTCGAGCACCCGTCCGCTCGCGTCCGCCGATTCCTTGGCCGCGTCGGCCGCATGGCTGGCCTCGATGAAGCGCGCCTCGGCCTCGTTCACGCCGGGATGCTGGCGCGGATGGTTGCGGATGTAGCGCCAGGCGAAGTAGCCGGCCAGCACGGTCCCGCCGCCGGCAATGGCGAACGCCATGCGCCAGGAGCCGAGCACGGCGATCAGCCCCGAGATCAGGATCGCGCCGAGCGCGGCGCCCAGCGGCGCGCCGCCATCGAGCAAGGTGGCGCCGCGGCCCCGTTCGGTCTGGGTCATCCAGATGCCGTTGAGCTTGCCGCCCGCAGGGTAGATCGGCGCCTCGGCCGCCCCCAGCCCCAGGCGGGTCAGCAGCAGCGGAACCCAGCCCGTGCAGGCGGCGGCAATCGCCTGGAAGAAGCCCCAGCCCAGCGTCGCGCCGGCAATCACCACGCGCGGGCCGAAGCGGTCGGCCAGCATGCCGCCGGGAATCTGCATCAGCGCATAGGTCCAGAAGAAGGAGCTGAGCAGCAGGCCCTGCACCGCGGGGCCGATGTCGAATTCCTTGGCGATCAGCGGCATGGCCACCGACAGCGAGGCGCGGTCGATGTAGTTGATCGAGATCAGGAACAACATCATCAGGAAGATCTTCCAGCGCACCTTGGTGGGCTGGTGGGCTGGATTGGCGGTCGCCGCGGGCGCCGATACCGTCGTTGTCGATTGCATTGGTTGTCTCCTTGGAGGCGCACTGCCGCGGGGCCTGGACCCCGGCGCAATGGCGCTTCCCATCGCATGGTTGAAGCACGGCAAGCCGCTGTGCAAAGAGGCCCGTGCGCTCTTCGGCGCATCGGGGCTCCGCGGCCCATCGGCAGGACTGCAGCCGGCGCCGCTGCCGCTCTTCAGGCGTCGAACACAGGCTGTAGGGCGAATCTAAGTTTCGTCGACAATGTTGTCAACAATGATGTTGATATTTTGATCGACACTATCGTAAACACTTAGAGTGCTCCGACGTGGCGCCCAAGCTGCGACTTGTAGACAGCACAAAACGCGTCCCGGAGCGAGAACGGTTGTGCCCGGCGTGTTGATTGCCACCGCAAACTGACCCGGCTAACCCACTAATTTCCGTCTAGGACTGACCCACGCAAGACCCTACTCTGCTCATTTTTAAGGCAGGGGATCCGAGGAGTGATAGACGTGGCGACATTGAGTGTCATCAGACGCTGGGCCCTCCACGAGCAGATGTCCATTCACGAAATAGCCAGGCGTACAGGCCTGTCTCGCGACCCGCATGCCTACCTGCGCGACGTACCGACGAAGAGCTCCTGCCGCGTCGCTGGCGGCAGCGTTGACCGCTGCACTCGTCGTCAAGGCGAATGGCCCGAACGCTTACGCTGAACGGACACCTCGCGATGAACTCCCTTGTTCGGGGGGAAGTAAGTCGACATCCACCAACCACGAGGAACTGATACTTCGCAGTAAGAGCTTCGCCTGCGAATTCCCTTCAGTACATATCGATTGGTAGCGCCATTACGCTCTCGGCACCATCGACGATGCTGTCGCGCAGGCCCGGCACCTTGTTCAGGATGTGCTCGGCATAGAAGCGCGCGGTCGCGATCTTGGCCTGCATGAAGTCGACGTCGACGTTGTGCAACGCCAGGTCCGCTGCAATGATCAGCGAGCGCGCCAGCTGCCAGCCGGCCACGAGGTTGCCCGCAAGCATCAGGTAGGGCACGCTGCCCGCGAACACCGCGTTGGGCGAGGCCTTGGTCTGGCCCGCGACGAAGTCGACCACTTCCACGAAGGCCTCGCGCGCGAGCTTCAGGCGCTTGAGCACGGCGGCCGCGGCGGGGTTGCTGCTCTTCGCCAGTTCGGCCTCGGTCTTCTCGATCTGCGCGGCAATGGCCTTGGCGGTCTGGCCGCCGTCGCGCGCGGTCTTGCGGCCCACGAGGTCGTTGGCCTGGATCGCAGTGGTGCCTTCGTAGATCGTGAGGATCTTGGCGTCGCGGTAGTACTGCGCCGCGCCGGTCTCCTCGATGAAGCCCATGCCGCCATGCACCTGCACGCCCAGCGAGGTCACTTCCAGGCTCATCTCGGTGCTGTAGCCCTTCACGAGCGGCACCATGAATTCATAGAAGGCCTGGTTCTGCTTGCGTGCCTCGGCRTCGGGGTGGTGGTGCGCGGCGTCGTAGGCCGCGGCGGCCACGCTGGCCATGGCGCGGCAGCCTTCGGTGTAGGCRCGCATGGTCATCAGCATGCGCTTGACGTCGGGGTGGTGGATGATRGGCGCGCTCGCGTTCATCGAACCRTCGACSGGGCGGCTCTGCACGCGGTCTTTCGCGTAGGCCACGGCGTGCTGGTAGGCACGCTCGGCAATCGCGATGCCCTGCATGCCCACGGCATAGCGGGCCGAGTTCATCATGATGAACATGTACTCGAGGCCGCGGTTCTCCTGGCCSACGAGRTAACCGACGGCACCGCCGTGGTCGCCGTACTGCAGCACGGCSGTGGGGCTGGCCTTGATGCCCATCTTGTGCTCGATGCTCACGCAGTGCACGTCGTTGCGCKCACCGAGCGAGCCGTCCTTGCCGACGAKGAACTTGGGCACCACGAACAGGCTGATGCCCTTCACGCCCTCRGGCGCGCCGGTCACGCGTGCGAGCACCAGGTGCACGATGTTCTCGGCCATGTCGTGCTCGCCGTAGGTGATGAAGATCTTGGTGCCGAAGACCTTGTAGGTGCCGTCAGGTTGCGGTTCGGCGCGGCTGCGCACCAGCGCAAGGTCGCTGCCGGCCTGCGGCTCGGTSAGGTTCATGGTGCCGGTCCACTGGCCGCTCACCAGCTTYTCGAGGTACACCGCCTTGAGCTCGTCGGAGCCGGCCGTGAGCAGCGCCTCGATGGCGCCGTCGCTCARGAGCGGACACAGCGCGAAGCTCATGTTGGCCGAGTTGAGCATCTCGCCGCAGGCCGCGCCGATGGTCTTGGGCAGGCCCTGGCCGCCGAAGTCCGCCGGATGCTGCAGCCCCTGCCAGCCGCCCGACACGTACTGCGCAAAGGCTTCCTTGAAGCCCGGCGTGGTCGCGACCTGGCCGTCCTTGAAGGACGAGGGGTTGCGGTCGCCCTCGATGTTCAGCGGCGCGATCACGTCCTGGTTGAAGCGCGCGCATTCCTCGAGCACGGCCTGCGCGGTTTCGAGGCCGGCGTCCTCGAAGCCCGGCAGCCTGGCGATCTCGCCGATGTTGGCCAGGTGCTCGATGTCGAACAGCATGTCCTTGAGG
>NZ_JBFTPJ010000046.1:0-12918 GCF_056398445.1 Variovorax sp. 01T439_2 | reverse complement strand
GCCTTGGGTCCGATGCCGTTCACCTTGCGGCAGGGCAGCGGCCAGATGCGCGTCTGCAGGTCGTCTTCGTAGACCACCGAGATGCCGTTGGGCTTGTTGAACTCGCTCGCCATCTTGGCGATGAGCTTGTTGGGCGCCACGCCGATGGAGCAGGTGAGGCCGGTGGCCTCGAGGATGGCCTTCTGGATGAGCCGCGCGAGCGATCGGCCGCCGTCGCGCTGGCCGCCGGGCACATCGGTGAAGTCGATGTAGACCTCGTCCACGCCGCGGTCTTCCATCAGCGGCGCGACCTCCCTGATGATCTGCTTGAAGGTGCGCGAATACTTGCGGATCTCCTCGAAGTCCACCGGCAGGATGATGGCCTGCGGGCACAGCTTGGCGGCCTTCATGAGCCCCATGGCCGAGCCCACGCCGAACTGCCGCGCCGGGTAGGTGGCGGTGGTGATCACGCCGCGGCCCACGTAGTCTTTCAGCCGCGGAAAGGCCTCCACCGGAATGTCGGCCAGCGTGCCGCCCTCGGGCACGTGGCGGATCGCCTCGTCCACGCTGCGCCGCCCGCCGCCGATCACCACCGGCAGGCCCTTGAGCTGCGGATAGCGCAGCAGCTCGACCGACGCGTAGAAGGCGTCCATGTCGAGGTGGGCGATGCGGCGGATCGGGGGCGTTGGAACGGTCGGGGAGCTCACGGCATGGATTGTCTCGCGGCCGGGCGATGTTCGCCTGCCGGGCGGCYGCGTGCAAGAATGCGGCCGATTTGCAGGCTGGCCCTCCGGTGGCATGGAAAGGAATCTGGCATGGATGACGAAGTCGAAGGCATGACCATCGCGCTGACGCCGGTGCAGATGGCCGCGGTTCTGGGCGGGGAGGACGTGCCCGAATCCGCGAGCCTGAGCAACCGGCTCTGGGGCACGGTGGGGCTGGTGGGCGGCGTGGTGGAACTGGTGGGCGCCGGCATCCTGTGCGTCGCGCCCGAGCCCACGATGGTGACCAAGGCCGGCTGCGTGGTGCTGGGCGTGCACGGCTTCGACACCCTGGCGACCTCGGGCCGCCAGGTCTGGACCGGCACCCCGCAGCGCACCGCCACCGCCGTCACCGCCAGCTCGGCGGCCGAGGCGCTGGGCGCTTCGCGTGAAACGGCCGATGGCATCGGGCTTGCGGTGGACGTGGCGGTGCCGCTGGTCGTGGCTTCGGGGCTGGGCGCCGCACGCATCGTCGCCGTGATGCGCGGCGGCCGCATCCGCTTGGTGGAGCATGAGGCCGCGGCGGGATCGCGGCTGGGCGGCCACACCATGGCGCGCCACGTCGGGCAGACCGATGCCCAGCTGCTGGCCAGGGTGCGAACCGCCACCCGGCCGGGCCCGCGGGCGGTGTCCACCTTTGCCGACCTGGCCACTGCAGAACGCGCGATCACCGAGACCCTGCGCGCCAACGCCGCCGCGGTGCGCGCCTGGTCGCGCGGGGCGGCCGCAGGCAGCAAGTCGCCGGAGCTGGAGCACGTGCTGGGCTACGTGGTGGGGCGGGGCGTGCAGTTCGGCAGCACCGCCGTCAACGACCTCTCCGGCGTGCGGATCATCCTCAAGATGGAAACCTACAGCGGCAAGCCGTTCTACATCCTCACGGCCTATCCGATCTGAGCCGCGCGGCGCCGCGAGCGCCTACAGGAAGGACGGGGCTTCGCCCGTCGTCCACACGTCGGCGCCGAGTTCTTCGGCCAGGCGGGCCAGCAGCCTGGCGGTGCGCTCGCGCAGCGGGGCAATGCGGGCCTGCAGGCCGGCCCGGGGCAGCGCTGCGGCCTGGACGGTCGCGTCGGAATCGGGGTCGCTTTCGCGGATGTAGAGCGTGCCGTTGCGCCCCCAGGCCTCCACCGCCCAGCCCTGGTCCTGGTCGGCATAGACCATGCCCTCGTCGTGCCCCGCCACGGCGGCAAGGAAGTGGTCCATGGAAGAGAACGTGTCGTACCAGGGGAAGGACAGGTGCACGTCCGCATCCTCGTTGTCGAGCCGCAGATCCATCCAGAAATACTGGCGCACCTGCTGGAGTTTCAGCCCGCGCTGCCGGGCCAGTGCGGCCACCCGGCCGTAGTAGGCAGCAAGTTCCGCCTCGTGCCCGATGGCCTCCGGAACGCTCACCCGCAGGCGCTCGGCGCGCGGGAATTCCGGCAGCGCGAGCGGCTCGGGCGGGCGGTCCCGCACGGGATGGAACTCGTCCCACAAATGAAATGCGATCTCGGGCTCCAGCGAGTTGATCGGCTTGGCGTCGGCGAACCAGGGTTCCACTTGCGCGCTCCTCTGAATGGTCGGGCGGACGATGTTAGCCCGAGGCGCAGCCGCGCACTCTGCGGCATGTCCGGCGCGCATTCTTCTCAGGGCGGCGGCACCATGTCGCGCATGAGCTTGTCCAGCGCTTCGTCGCTCATCTGCTCGGCCGGCGCCAGCGCAGTCGGCGAAGTGCGCAGCCAGCGCGTGGTCACGGGCAGCGCCATCACCAGCGCGGCCACGGTGGCGAGCACCGCGAGGTAAGGCGCGAGCGCGCGCGCGACGGCGGCCGCAGGCGGCCGCGGCGCGACCTGGCCGCGCGCGAGCACCAGCGCATAGCCGAAGGGCGGCAGCAGGAAGCCCGCCTGCAGCACCAGCAGGGTCAGCTCGGCGATCCATGCTGCATCGTCGAGCTGTGCGAGCACGGGCGGCATCACGAYGGGAACGATCAGGAAGATCAGCTCGAAGGCATCGAGCACGAAGGCGAAGGCCAGCAGAACGGCCAGCACCACGCCCAATCCCGCCATAGGGTGGCCCTGCAGCGACAGCACGAGCCGTGCAATCAGCCCGTCGGTGCCGAAGCCGCGCAGCAGCAGAGAGAAGGTGGTGGCCGCCACCAGCAGCGCATACAGCGCGCCGGTGAGCGCCATGGCATCGTCGAGCACCTGCCACAGCACCGGGCGCGTGAGCTGGCGCGACGCCAGGCCCCAGCCGAGCAGCAGCACGCCGGCCGCGGCCGCGCCTTCGACCGCGCGCACCTTGCCGAGCGTGACCAGCACCAGCAGTGTGCCGATCAGCAGGGGCACGAGCAGCAGCGTCCAGCCCTCGCGCCGGTTCAATGGCTCCCGTTGCACCGGCGGCCGCGGCTTGCGCCGTGCGCCGAACCACGCCACCGCGAGCCAGCCGGCCAGCAGGACGGCGGCGGGTACCAGTGCCGCCTGCAGGATGTCCTGCGTGTTGACGATGCGGTTCGCGGCGCCGGCGGCGGCCGTCGGGAGCCCCAGCTCGCGGGCCATGTTCGTCCCTTCGGTGTGGGCGCGCAGCATCGCGTCGCCGAGCAGCAGCAGCACGAGCGAGGGCGGCACGCTCACGCCCAGCGTACTGGTGAGGGCCACGAGTGCGGTGCGCTGGGCCGGGGGCACTCCCTCGCGCGCCCAGCCCTCGCCCGCGGTGCGCGCCAGGGTGAGCAGGCTGGCGCCGACCGAGCCGTTCATCGGTGCGAGCATCAGGCCCAGCAGCATGCCTGCGAGTTCGGGCGCGGCCCGCGGTGTGATGCGTGCGAGCACCTTGCGCAGGCCGGTGTACAGGTGCTCGGCCAGGGCCAGCCGGTTGAGCAGCGCACCGACCAGCCCATACAGTGCCAGCGCCTGCAGCAGATCGTGCTCGAGCAGGCCGACGATGCGCCAGGGCAGGTTTTGCAGCAGCGCCAGGTCGAAGGCACCGAGCGCGAGGCCCGCAACAGCGCCCAGCGAGCACACGCCGAGCAGCACGGCGTAGGTCGGCCAGCCGGTGGCYATCATCAGCACCAGGGCCAGCGCAAGCAGGGCGAGTCCGGTCCATGCCATGGCGTTGCCTTTACGACCGCCGCCGCTCGCACCAGAGGTCGAGCGCGCCCTGCACCGCCAGCAGCGCCGCGAGCAGAAGCAGCGCAACCTTGATCATGAAGTAGCCCGGGTTGAAGGTGTCGGGAAAGCGTTCCAGCGCCGTCACTGCATCCGCGACCGGCACCGCGGCGCTGCAGACCAGGAACAGCGCCCAGGGCAGCACGCACAGTGCCGCGCCGATGCGGCGCAGCCGCGCGATGCGGCTCGTGGTGTCGGCCGCGAGGTCGGGCCGCGCCACCAGGTGCGCGCCGCGCCGCCCGGCATGCCGCAGCGCCACCGCCACGTAGAGCGCGAACAGCCACTGCGCGAGATCGTTGGCCTGCGTCGGCCCGCTGCCGGATCGAGTCAGGTCGCGCAGCGGCCATTGCACGAAGAGCAGCAGCGCGATCGCAATGGCCAGCGGCATCGCGGCGCGATCGATCAGGTCCAGCACGCGCAGCGATGGCGGCGCTGAAGGCGAATCGGTGGGTTCAGGATGTTCCGGCGGGAGCGTCATGTCGCGGGCAACCCTATCGCCGCAACCTGACCGCCACCTGCGGCAAAAAGGGCACGGCTTGCGCTCGGCGGCATGCCGGTGCCATCATCCGCGCCATGCAGACAGTTTCCTCCATCCTGTGGCGCAGGCTCGATGCACCGGGCCATGACGCCTGCCGGCTCGAGCGCAACGCGACCGCGTGGCAGCTCGACGGCGCCGCCGTGTTCCGCCTCGAGGACGGCCGCATCGGCCAGCTGCACTACCGCGTGCGCTGCGACCTGCACTGGCACACGCAGTGGGGCACCGTGCGCGGCTGGCTCGGCGGCGGCGCCATCGACCTGGCCATTGCCCGCGATGCGCGCGGCCACTGGAAGCTCAACGACGAGGCGGTGCCCGACCTGTCGCACTGCACCGACCTCGACCTGGGCTTCACGCCCGCCACCAACCTGCTGCAGCTGCGCCGGCTCAACCTGGCAAAGGGCGAGGGCGCCGATGCGCCGGCCGCCTGGGTCGACCTGGACGGCGGCGGCGTGCTCAGCGAGCTGATGCAGCGCTACGAGCGAACCGCCGCCGACGCCTACGCCTACGAGGCCAAGCGCTTCGACTACGCGGCCACCCTGCGCGTCACGCAGGACGGCTTCGTGCGCGACTACCCGGGCCTCTGGAGCGCCGAAGCCTGATGGTCGCCACGGCATTGATGACCCGCAGCAAACCACTTCTTCGCACCTTCGCCTTCGCGCTGCTCGGCACCATGGCCGCGCTGTTGGCCGAGGCCGCCGCTTGGGGCCCCAGGCCCGCGGCCTGCCCGGCGCCGGTGCCCGCGCAAACGCGCTGCTACACCGGTGCCGATGCCGCCGGCGCGCTCTACTGGATTGCCATACCGCAGGCGTGGAACCGCGTGCTCGTGATGCACGCCCATGGCGGCCCCGAGACCGGCCCGCCCAGGCTCGAGCGCAGCGAGGAAGACCTGAAGCGCTGGGCCGTCACCGTGCAGGCCGGCTACGCGTGGGCCGGCTCCACCTACCGGCGCGGCGGCTACGGCGTGACCATGGCCGCGGAGGACACCGAGCGCCTGCGCCGCATCTTCGTGCAGCGCTTCGGCCCGCCGCGGCGTACGCTGCTGCATGGCCAGAGCTACGGCGCGGGCGTGGCCGCGAAGGCGGCCGAACTCTATGCACCGGCCGGCGATGCCAAGAGCCTGTACGACGGCCTGCTGCTCACCAGCGGCGTGCTCGGCGGCGGCAACAGCGCCTACGACTTCCGGCTCGACCTGCGCGTGGTCTACCAGTACRTGTGCCGCAACCATCCCAAGCCCGACGAGCCGCAATACCCGCTGTGGCAGGGCCTGCCGATGGACTCGAAGCTCACGCGCGCCGAGCTGGCTGCGCGCGTCAAGGAATGCACCGGCGTCGGCCTGCCCGCGGCGCAGCGCCCGCCCGAGCAGGCCGCGCGGCTCAAGACCATCCTGTCGGTGGTGAAGATCCAGGAGCGCTCGCTGGCGGGGCACCTGAACTGGGCCACCTGGCTGTTCCAGGACCTGGTGCAGCAGCGCCTGGGCGGACGCAACCCCTTCGGCAACATCGGCGTGGCCTACCAGGGCTCGGCCGACGATGCGGCGCTGAATGCCGGCGTGGCGCGCTATGCGGCCGACCCGCAGGCCAAGGGCGCGCTCGCCGCCGACAGCCAGCCCACCGGCCGCACCGCGCTGCCCACCGTGGCGCTGCATGCCATCGACGACCCCACCGCTTTCGTCGAGCTCGAGAACGCCTACCGGCGCATCCGCGATGCCGCCGGCACGGGCGGCACGCTGGTGCAGAGCTTCAGCGCCGAGCGCGAGCACAGCTACCTGAGCGATTCGGAATACCCGGCGCTCTTCGAAGCCCTGATGGACTGGATCGACAAGGGCGAGAAGCCCACGCCCGCGAGCCTGGCGCAGCGCTGCGCGGCGCTGATGCCGCGCTACGGCACCGACGGCAGGAACGGCTGCCACATCAAGCCTGAATGGCAGGCGCCGGCGCTCGAAACCCGCGTACCCGTGCGGGCCCCCTGAGCGAGGCGAGTCAGCAAGCGGCGCAGGCTCAGTGGTCGTGGTGCAGGTAGCTCGCCTGCCGCGGCAGCCGCAGGCTCACGAGGAAGGCGATCACCATCATCGCGGTCACGTACCAGAAGAAGGCCGATTCGTGGCCCAGCGACTTGAGCCCCAGCGCCACGTACTCGGCCGAGCCGCCGAAGATCGCGTTGGCCACGGCGTAGGCCAGGCCCACGCCCAGCGCGCGCACTTCGGGCGGAAACATCTCGGCCTTCACGATGCCGCTGATCGAGGTGTAGAAGCTCACGATCGCCAGCGCCGCGATGATCAGCGCGAAGGCGGCCACGGCGTTGGTGGTGTGCTGCAGTGCCGTGAGGATCGGCACCGTGGCCATGGCGCCGAGCCCGCCGAACAGCAGCATGTTGTTGCGCCGCCCGATGCGGTCCGACAGCGCGCCGAACAGCGGCTGCATGCACATGTAGAGGAAGAGCGCGCCGGTCATCACGTAGCTGGCGGTCTTGATCGGCAGGTGCACCGTGTTCACCAGGTACTTCTGCATGTAGGTGGTGAAGGTGTAGAAGATCAGCGAGCCGCCGGCCGTGAAGCCCAGCACCGTCAGGAAGGCCGGCATGTGGTGCTTGAAGAGCCCGGTCATGCTGCCGGCCTCCTTGTTGGCCTTGGCTTCGGCGCTTTGCGTCTCGTGCAGCGTGCGCCGCAGCAGCAGCGCCACCACCGCGGCCACCGCGCCGATGACGAACGGAATGCGCCAGCCCCAGGCCTTGAGCTCGGCTTCGGTGAGCAGCTGCTCGAGCACCACGATCACCAGCACCGCCAGYAGCTGCCCGCCAATCAGCGTGACGTACTGGAACGACGAGTAGAAGCCGCGCTGCCCGCGCAGCGCGACCTCGCTCATGTAGGTGGCGGTGGTGCCGTATTCGCCGCCCACCGACAGGCCCTGGAACAGGCGGCAGACCAGCAGCAGGAACGGCGCCCAGGCACCGATCTGCGCATAGGTGGGCAGGAAGGCAATCACCAGCGAGCCGCCGCACATCATCGACACCGAGATCAGCAGCGAGGTCTTGCGCCCGACCTTGTCCGCAATGCGCCCGAACAGCCAGCCGCCGATCGGCCGCATCAGGAAGCCCGCCGCGAACACGCCGGCGGTGTTCAGCAGCTGCACCGTCGGGTCCGACTTGGGAAAGAACGACGACGCGAAATACAGCGCCGAGAAGGCATACACGTAGAAGTCGAACCACTCGACCAGGTTGCCCGACGAGGCCGCCATGATCGAGAAGACGCGGTGGCGTTTTTCTTCTGCCGTGTAGTGGGGAGGTGGTGGCGATGCGAGGGCCGATGAGCTCCCCGGATTGGAAGTGGCTGCGCTCATGATGCGTTGTGCCGCCCGTGCAGGCGATGTTGTTGGAAGCAACATTTTCTGCACCCGCGCATATGCGCGCTGTCAGCCAGCGCCGCAAGCCTGATGCCCGAGGGGGCTTAGGAAGCGAGGGATTGCTCGGCCGCCATGCGGCTAAAGCCGCAGCTTCACCAGCAAGATGCCCGCAAAGACGAGCACGGAGCAGGCGATGCGGTGCCTGCCGAGCTGCTCCTTCAGCAGATAGGTGGATATCAGCGCCACGAAGAGAACGCTGCTCTCCCTCAGGGCCGACACGGTGCCCATGGGCGCCTGCGCAAGCGCCCACACGGCGATCCAGTACGCGCCTATCTGCATGGTGCCGGCCATCGCGCTCAACGAGAGCGTCCGGCCGTCAACGCGAAAGGCGGCGCGTCCCCTCCACCACAGGACGATCAATGCAGTCGCGATACCGTCGCCAATGGTCAGCAGCACGGCAAAGCCCAGCGCGGATTCCGACCGGCGTGCGCCCAGCGCATCCACGACCGTATAGGACGCGATCAACAGGCTGATCGCCATGGCATAGAGCGTCCCCCGATGGGCGCCTCCCTGCGCCCGGTGCTGGAAGGCGAACGCCAGCACGCCGATGCTGAGACACAGGACGCCGGCGATCTCTCCCGGTGAGGGCACCTCTCCCACCATGAACGCTGCAGCCAGCGTCACGAGTAGCGGAGCCCCGCCCCGCGCGATGGGGTAGACGTGCCCCAGGTCTCCATGCTGGTAGGCGATCGGAAGGGCGAAGTGGTAGGCCGTGTGGATGCCTATCGAGAGCGCGAGCAGAGGCCAATCGGTCGAGGCAGAAACACCCACGAATGGCAGAGCAACCAGGGAGAGGCCGCTGCCGATCAATGTCGTGAGCGCCATCACGGCGATCTTGTCACCGCCTACCTTGATGGCGCTGTTCCATATGGCGTTCATGAGTGCCGCCAGAAGAATGGCCAGAAAGACACCGTCGCTCACGCGCCTGCCACCTTCTTCGATGAACCCATTTCGCACTCCCCCGTTTGTTTGCCGATGCGAGCGATGGTGGTTCCTCGCTACCATTCCGTAAAGTTGAATTTTCTAGCCGCTGAAGTCAGGAATCCTGAATGCGCAATCTCAACCTCGACCAGCTCCAGACGCTCATCGCCATTGCCGACCTCGGCACGCTGGCGGCTGCGGCGCAGGCGCTGCACTTCGCGCCGCCCACGGTCAGCCTGCACATCCGTGAGCTGGAATCAAGGCTCGGTGCGGTGCTCGTCGAAAGAGGGCGGCGCCAGGCCCGCCTGACCCCGGCCGGCTTGGCGCTGGTGGAAGGCGGCCGAAAGCTGCTTGCAGGCGCGGATGAACTGAGCGATCAGGTCCGCAGGAAATCGGAGGGGCGTGAAGGCGTCGTGCGGATCGGATCGTCCGCCGGCGTCAGCGCGCATCTGCTGCCGGCGCTGCTGGCCCGGCTGTCGAAGCGCAGCCCGGGCGTGGATGTCACGGTCAGCATCCTGAGTTCGGTCGAGGCCATGGCGCGGTTGCAGGCCGGCACGCTCGACATCGGCATCGTCGCGATGCCCCAGGCTCCCTGCGCGGGTGTGAAGCTGGTTGCATGGCGCAATGACCCGATGGTGGCCATCGTGCCCCGCAGCTGGAAGTCTCCCAAGCTGATCACCCCGCAATGGCTGGCCGAGCGGCCCTGGATCTCGTTCGACCCTGCCACGCAGATGTACAGGCTCATTGCCGCATGGTTTGGCCAGGCCAGCCTCAACCCGCGGGCGCGGATGCATCTGAACTATCCGGAAGCCATCAAGAGCCTGGTTGCCGCAGGCCACGCGGCGGCCATCCTGCCGTTCGAGCCGCACAACAAGGACGCCATGGCGGACGCGCTGGTGCTGCGGCATCTGAAGCCCACGCTCAGCCGGCCGCTGGGCCTCGCCCATCGCGTGACCAAGAGCCGCGACAACGCGATCCTGAACGTGTTGCAGACCTTGGGCGAATTCGCGTGAAGGTCCGGGCTTAGAAGGTCCCTGGCAGCAGGATCCCCGAATCCACGTTCTCGATATTCGTGTGCCCGCAAAAGGCCATGGTGATGTCGAGTTCCTTGTGGATGATCTGCAGCGCGCGCGTCACGCCGGCCTGGCCGTGGGCGCCCAGGCCGTAGAGAAAGCTGCGGCCGATCAGCGTGCCGCGGGCGCCGAGCGCGCGCGCCTTGAGCACGTCCTGGCCGCTGCGGATGCCGCCGTCCATCCACACCTCGATCTCGCGGCCCACGGCATCGACGATGGCGGGCAGTGCCGCGATGGAAGAGGGCGCGCCGTCGAGCTGGCGCCCGCCGTGGTTGGAGACGATGAGCGCGTCGGCGCCGCTCGCGGCCGCCAGGCGCGCGTCTTCCACGTCCATGATGCCCTTGAGGATCAGCTTGCCGCCCCAGCGCTTCTTGATCCATTCGACGTCGGCCCAGTTGAGCGCGGGGTCGAACTGCTCGGCAGTCCAGGACGACAGCGACGACAGGTCCTTCACGCCCTTGGCATGGCCCGCGATGTTGCCGAAGGTGCGGCGCTTGGTGCCGAGCATGCCCAGGCACCAGTGCGGCTTGGTCGCCAGGTTGATCATGTTGGCGATGGTCGGCTTGGGCGGCGTCGACAGGCCGTTCTTGATGTCCTTGTGGCGCTGGCCGAGGATCTGCAGGTCGAGCGTGAGCTGCAGCGCAGACACGTTCGCGGCCCGGGCTCGCTCGATCAGGCGCTCGATGAAGTCGCGGTCCTTCATCACGTAGAGCTGGAACCAGAACGGGTGCCGGCCGGTGTGCTCGGCAATGTCCTCGAGCGAGCAGATGCTCATGGTCGAGAGCGTGAACGGAATGCCGAAGGCCTTGGCCGCGCGCGCGCCCAGGATCTCGCCGTCGGCATGCTGCATGCCCGTGAGGCCGGTGGGCGCGATGGCCACGGGCATCGCAACGTCCTGCCCGATCATGGTGGAGCGCGTGGATCGGCCCTCCATGTTCACGGCCACGCGCTGGCGCAGCTTGATCTTCTGGAAGTCGCTCTCGTTGGCGCGGTAGGTGCTTTCGGTCCATGCGCCGGAATCGGCGTAGTCGTAGAACATCTTCGGCACACGCCGCTTGGCGATCACCCTCAGGTCTTCGATGCAGGTGATCTTGGAAAGGTCGGCCACGGGGGAGTCTCCTGGGTAGTCTCTGTTGTTCGATCGCGCGAGCGGGGATTATGGGCACGCGCCGCCGCGGGCCGAGTGTGGCGTCCGGATGGGATCCCGATCTGAAAAATACCCAGGCCGGACCTGAAAAGAATTCAGTCAGTCCCGCAGCGCCTGCCGCAGCCATTCGACGAAGGTCGCGCACTCCCAGCGCTCCATTGCCCCCGGCCGCCAGCACAGGAAATAGGCATTGGGCGAGGGCACGCTCTCTGCCGAAAGCCGCACGAGGCGCCCGTTCTCCAGCCAGGCGCTGCCGAGCTTCAGGTGCATCAGCACCACGCCGAAGTCTTCGGCCGCGGCATCGAGCGCCAGGCCCAGGTCGTTGAACTGGTGGCCCGTGGCCGGCTCCGGCAGGCCGATGCCGCGGGCCTTGAACCAGGTGCGCCACGACTCGAGCGGCGTGCGCAGCAGCTGCACGCGCGAGGCCTCGGCATCGGTCGCAAAGCCGTCGAACGGCCCGTGGCGCTGTAGGTACGCCGGGCTGCAGGCGGGCGCTACGTCGTCGGCCAGCAATTGGCAGAACTCGCGGTCGTGAAAAGGCCCGGTGCCGAAGCGCAGTTCCAGGTCGGCCTCTTCGGCCGTCATGTTGCGCACCGGCATGGTCACCTGYAGCATCAGCTCGATGTTCGGATAGGCATCGCGAAACCGCGCGAGCCGGGGCAGCAGCATCTGGCGGGAGAAGGTGGGCGTCACTGCCACGCGCAGCCGCCGCACCTGCGATGCGGGCTCGCGGCCTGGCACCCGCTGCAGCGCCGCAATGGCCTCGCGCACGCGGGCCAGGTAGGCCACGCCGTCGGCGCTCAGGCCGAAGTCGTTGCCTGTGAAAAGCCTGAGTTCGAGCAGCGTCTCGAGCTGGCGGATGCGGTGGCTCACCGCGCTGGGCGTGACGCTGAGTTCTTCCGCTGCAATGTTCACGCTGCGCAGGCGCGCCACCGCCTCGAAGGCCTGCAGGCCCTGCGTGGAGGGAAGTCGCGTCGATGCCATGGGGTGTTTTCCGGGAGCGATCTTATCGATGCAGCGTGGCGGCCAGTGCCTCGAGCAGGCGCCGCAGGTCATCGACGGCTTCGCGCGCCAGCGCGGCGCCGCCCATCTGCGCCTTGACGATGGCACCGTCCACGCCCAGCGCCGCGGCCTGGGCAAGCGCCATGCGCGCGGGCAAGGCCGCGGGCAGCAGGCCGGCAATGACCTCCACCATCTCGCGCTTGTGCTCGCGCGCGCGCTCGGCGGCGCCCTCCACGCTGCCGCCCACCTCGGCCACCGCGTTGATGAAGGCGCAGCCGCGAAAGGCCGGGTCGGCGAACCATTCGGCCATCGCGTCGGCGAGCAGCAGCAGGGCACCGGCATCGCCGGCGCGTTCGTGCGCGCCGCGGCGCCCCAGTGCATCGACGAACCAGGCCATCCATCGTGCATGCCGGTGATCGAGAAAGGCGCGCACCAGGTCGTCCTTCGACGGGAAGTGCCGGTAGAAGGTGACCTTGGTCACGCCCGAGGCGGCAATGACGCGGTCGATGCCGGTGGCGCGGATGCCGTCGGCATAGAAGAGGTCGTGCGCGGTGAGCAGGATGCGCTCGCGCGCGGGCAGTGCGGAGATGTCCATGGGGCCATTGTAGGCATGTAGACAGGTCTGTCTACATGTGGCACATTGCGGGCCTTCGCCATCCCTCATTCAACGAAAGACCGCCATGGAATCCCGCCCGCCGCTGCCTCCCTTCACCCTCGAAACCGCAACGAAGAAGGTGCAGGCCGCCGAAGACGCCTGGAACACGCGCGACCCGGTGCGCGTGAGCCTGGCCTACACGCCCGACACCGAATGGCGCAACCGCGCCGACTTCGTCAACGGCCGCGAGCAGGTGGTGCAATTCCTCACCCGCAAATGGGAGCGCGAGCACGACTACCGCCTGAAGAAGTCGCTCTGGGCCTTCATGGACAACCGCATCGCGGTGCGCTTCGAGTACGAATGGCAC
>NZ_JBFTPJ010000045.1:0-12978 GCF_056398445.1 Variovorax sp. 01T439_2 | reverse complement strand
GCCTGGCGCGACAGCAGCTCACCCGCGATGTGCTGGATCGAGCCGTTGCCCGACGAGGCGTAGAACAGGCCGCCCTCTTTCTTCTTCTTGCCGTACTCGATCAGCTCCTTCATCGAGTTCACGGGCAGCTTGCCGCTCACCGCGACCACGTGCGGCGCGCGCATCACCAGCGCCACCGGCACGAAGTCCTTGGTCGGGCTCCACTTGATCTGCGGAAAGAGCGCGGGGTTGCCGACGTGATAGCCCGAGTACTGCATCAGCAGCGTGTAGCCGTCGGGCGCGGCGCGCGCCACGGCTTCGGTGCCGATGTTGCCGCTGGCGCCGGGCCTGTTGTCGACCACGATGGGCTGGCCCAGCGCGCGCTGCAGCGGGTCGGCCACCATGCGCGCCATGATGTCGGTGGACCCGGCGGGCGCGGTGGGCACGATGAAGGTGATCGGTTTCGAGGGCCAGGTGTCGGCGCTGGCCGCGGCGGCCGCCAGCGCAAGGCCTGCGGCGATCAGAAGGCGATGGGTGGGTTTCATGGTTTTGTCTCCGGTGTTTTTAAGGTTGCATTCGAAGCCGGCGTTTCAGGGTGCCAGCTCGGATATCTCGATGAGATTCAGGTCGGGATCGCGCACGTAGACCGAGCGGATGCGCGAAGTGGCGCCGGTCCGCATCACCGGGCCTTCGAGGATCGGCACGCCCTTGTCTTTCAGCCGTGCGATCACGTCCTCGAGCGGCACGCTCGCGATGAAGCACAGGTCCAGCGARCCCGGCGTCGGCACCTGCGCCTTGGGCTCGAACTCGTGGCCCTTCACATGCAGGTTGATCTTCTGGTTGCCGAAACGGAAGGCCTTGCGGTCGGCGCCGAAAGTCTCCAGCGCCATGCCCATCACCTCGACGTAGAAGCGGGTGCAGGCCTCTTCGTCGGAAGTGGTGAGCACCAGGTGGTCCAGATGGTCGATCATGGGTTCAGCTCCTTGGCGCGGCGCACATGCGCACGCGCCGCGATGTCGTTGAAATCCGCCGGCGGCGCATGCCGCGTGAGCCGGTGGCCGGCGCGCGGCACCTGGCTCGGCAAGTCGTGCTGCACCAGCGCTTCGAGTTCCGAGGCGGCGTCGATCAGGCCGCCCAGATCCATGCCGGTGTCGTAGCCCATGCATTGCAGCATGTGCACGACGTCCTCGGTGGCGACGTTGCCGGTGGCGCCGGGTGCATACGGGCAGCCGCCGATGCCGCCCAGCGACATGTCGAGCCGCTCGATGCCCGCCTCCACCGCCGCCACCGTGTTCGCGAGCCCCATGCCGCGCGTGTTGTGGAAGTGCGCCGTCCATTGCAGGCCGGGGTGCCTTGCCGTCACGGCTTCGCAGACGGCCTGCACCTGCGTGGGAAAAGCCATGCCCGTGGTGTCGCACAGCGTGATGCCCTGCACCTGCAGCGCCGCGAAGCGGTCGATCCATTCCTGGACTACGGCCAGCGGCACCTCGCCTTCCATCGGGCAGCCGAAGACGCAGGAGAGCGACACGTTCAGGGGCACGACCGCCTGCCCGGCCAGCGCGATGACCTCGGCCAGCTGCGCGAACGACTGCTCGCGCGTCATGCGCAGGTTGCTGAGGTTGTGGGTCTCGCTCACCGACATGACGATGTTGAATTCGCCGATGCGGCTCTCCAGCGCACGCTCGGCACCGCGCAGGTTCGGCACCAGCGCGGTGTAGACCACGCCCGGCCGCCGCGCGATGCGCTGCATCACTTCCTCGCCGTCGCGCAGCGCCGGGATCGCCTTGGCGGAGGTGAACGAAGTCACCTCGATCTTGGCGTAGCCCAGCGTGCCCAGCCGGTCAACCAGCGCGATCTTGTCGTCGGTCGGAATGAAGCGGCTCTCCATCTGGAAGCCGTCGCGCGTGGCCACCTCGTTGATGAAGAGCCGCTTGCCCTTGCCCTCTTTCATACGGCCTCGCTTTCTTCGGTGCGGCGTGCCGGCCAACCTGATCCCTGCAGATCGGCTGTGTGTTCGCCGAGCCGCGGCGCGGGGTGCGCAATGCGGCCCGGTGTGGCGCTGAGCTTGGGCACGACGCCCGGCACCTTGAGCATGTCGCCGTCGGCGGTGGTCGCCTCGACGATCATCTGGCGCGCCAGGTACTGCGGATCGGTGGCGATGTCGGCCACCGTGTAGATGCGCCCGACCGGCACGCCGGCCGCATCGAGCACCGCCAGCACCTCGTCGCGGCTGCGCTGCAGCGTCCAGGCCTCGATGGCGGCGTCGATCTCTTCCACGCGCTGCACGCGTCCGTCGTTGTGCACGAGCTGCGGATCGTTCTCCAGGTCCGCCCGGCCGATGGCGCGCATCAGCCGGCGGAAGATGCTGTCGCCGTTGCCTGCCACCAGCACGTAGTGGCCGTCGCTGCATTTGTAGGCATTGGTCGGCGCAATGCCCGGCAACGCGCTGCCAGCGCGCTCGCGCACCGCGCCGAACGCGTCGTATTCGGGCAGCAGGCTTTCCATCACGTTGAAGACCGACTCGTAGAGCGCCACGTCGATGAACTGCCCTTCTCCGCCATGGGCCGTGCGATGGTGCAGCGCCGTGAGCACCCCGATCACGCCATGCAGCGCCGYCAGCGTGTCGCCCAGCGAAACGCCCACGCGCACGGGCACCCGGCCCGGCTCGCCGCTCAGGTAGCGCAGCCCGCCCATCGATTCGCCGAGCACGCCGAAGCCCGGCTTGTCGCGGTACGGGCCGGTCTGCCCGTAGCCCGAGATGCGCAGCATGATGAGCCGCGGATTGAGCGCATGCAGCTGCTCCCAGCCCAGGCCCCAGCCTTCGAGCGTACCGGGCTTGAAGTTCTCGATCAGCACGTCGGCCTCCAGCGCCAGCGCGCGCACCGCTTGCTGGCCTTCGGCGCTGCGCAGATCCAGGCACACCGATCGCTTGTTGCGCGACTGCACCTCCCACCACACCGAAGTGCCCTCGCGCAGCAGCCGCCACTTGCGCAGCGGATCGCCGACGCCGGCCGGCTCGACCTTGATCACGTCCGCGCCGAACTCGGCGAGCGTCTTGCCGGCGAACGGGCCGGCGATGAGCTGGCCGAGCTCCAGCACCTTGAGGCCTTCGAGTGCGTTCATCTTGTCTCCTGATTGGTTGCCCCAACTCTAGAAAAGGATCGCAGCGAACGGAATTGCTTTGACGGCAGCAGCCCTTCGCAAAATGCGAAGGCTTTCTAGAATGCAGGCATGGCCGCCCCCATCAACCCCGCCCGCGTCGACTTCGTCACGCTGCGCCTGTTCTGCGCCGTGGCCCAGTCGGGCAGCATCACCAAGGGTGCCGAGGCCTGCCACCTGGCGCTCTCGGCGGCCAGCCGGCGGCTGTCGGACTTCGAGGCCGCCACCGGATCGAAGCTGCTGGAGCGCAGCTCGCAAGGCATCGCGCTGACCCCGGCGGGCCACGTGGCCATGCAGCATGCAATGCGGCTGTTCCAGGGCTTCGAGCAGTTCAGCAACGAGCTCGGCGACTATTCGAGCGGGGTGCGCGGCCATGTGCGGCTGTGGGCCAACATGTCGGCGCTGACCGAGTTCCTGCCGGCTACGCTGGCCGCCTTTCTGGGCCAGCATCCGGACATCCGCGTCGAGGTGGAGGAGCAGCTGAGCGGCGACATCGTGCGCGCGCTGGTCGACGGCCTGGCCGACGTGGGCGTGTTCGCCGAGAACACGCCGGCCTACGGGCTCGACGTGGCGCCGTTCCAGACCGACGAGCTGGTGGTGCTGTGCGCCCGGCAGCATCCGCTCGCGCGCACGCGCCGGACCGATTTCAAGACCTGCCTCGCGCACGAATTCGTGGGGCTGAACCGCAGCAGCTCGCTGCTCGAGCTCACCTCGCGCGCGGCCGAGCAGGCCGGCGTTCCGATGCGCCTGCGCGTGCAGGTGCGCAGCTTCGATGCGATGTGCCACATGATCGCGGCCAACCTCGGCATCGGCGTGGTGCCGCTCGCAGCCTGCAAGGCGCAGGTGAGCGCGCTCGGCCTCAAGGTGGTGCGGCTCAGGGATGCCTGGGCCGTGCGCCGCCTGCTGATGGCCACCAAGACCGGCGAGACCTTGTCGCCGGCGGCGCAGCTGCTGGTGGGGCAGCTGATGGCGTCGTCGACCTGAAATCTGAAAGCGAGGCCGGAAGCCCGCCGGCCATCAGGCCTCGGGCAGTTGGAACCCCGCCTTCAGCGTCTCGCGCAGGTGGCTCACGAACAGGTTGACCGCACGCGGTATGTGCAGCGAATAAGGCCGTATGGCGTAGATCTGGTCGGCGAAGGCGCCCGTGGGCTGCCAGTCGGGGAGCACCTCGACCAGCTTGCCCGCCTGCAGGCCAGACTGCGCGCTGAAGTCCGGCAGGAGCGCAATGCCGAGTCCCGCCTGGGCCGCGTCGCGCAGCGCCTCGCTGTTGTTGGCCGCCAGCGGGCCGGCGATGGGCACGGTCACGCGCTCGGCATGGCGCGCGCGGCCGCCGCGCCGCTCGAAGGACCACACGTTGGTTTCCTGCCCGCGGGGATAGTGCAGGCAGTCGTGCTCGGTCAGCATGGGCGGCGCCAGCGGCGTTCCCTTGCGGCGCAGGTAGGCGCGGCTTGCGACCAGCACCGAGCGCGTGTCGCACAGCCGCCAGGCCACGTGCGTGTCGGGCGGCGAAGCCGCATGCCGCACCGCCAGGTCGAAGCCTTCCGTGGCCAGCGAACTCAGCCGGTCGGAGAGTTCCATTTCGACTCGGATCGACGGATGTGTCAGCAGGAAGTCGGCGAGCCTCGGCAACAGCTGCTGCCGCCCCAGCGCCACCGGTGCCGTGACGCGCACCAGGCCGCGCGGCTCGCCCGCATGGTCCTGCGCCTGCAGGAAGCTGTGGGCGATCTGCTCGAAGGGCTCGCGCGTCTGGTCGACCAGCTGCTGCCCGGCCTCGGTCAGCCGCATGCTGCGGGTGGTGCGGCGCACCAGCGTGACGCCCACGGCGCGCTCCAGCTCGGCGATGCGCTGGCTCATGGCGGCCTTGCTCACGCCCAGGCGCGCGGCGGCGGCGGTGTAGCTGCCCTGCTGGCCGAGCACGATCAGCCAGTGCAGGTGCATCCAGAGCGATTCGGCTTTTTGCAGATCCATGGTGGGATTGTTCACTATAGCGAACAAACAGTTCAACTCCAGCGCCTAGGCAGGGACCCTTCCCTTTCCTAGACTGGCGCAATCACTTGACCTGGGAAACGCTCCATGACCACACAGATCGCGCATTTCATCGGCGGCCAGCACGCCGCCGGCAGCTCCACCCGCACGCAGGACGTCACCAACCCGGCCACCGGCAAGGTCACGGGCAAGGTGGCGCTGGCCGTCCAGGCCGACGTCGATGCCGCGGTGGCCGCCGCGCAGGCCGCCTTTCCCAAGTGGGCCGACACGCCGCCGATCCGCCGCGCCCGCGTGATGTTCAAGTTTTTGGAGCTGCTCAACCTGCACAAGGACGAACTCGCGCACATGATCACCGCCGAGCACGGCAAGGTGTTCACCGACGCGCAGGGCGAGGTCTCGCGCGGCATCGACATCGTCGAATTCGCCTGCGGCATTCCGCAGCTGCTCAAGGGCGACTTCACCGACCAGGTCTCCACCGGCATCGACAACTGGACGCTGCGCCAGCCGCTCGGCGTGGTGGCCGGCATCACGCCCTTCAACTTCCCGGTGATGGTGCCGATGTGGATGTTCCCGGTGGCCATTGCCGCGGGCAACACCTTCATTCTCAAGCCCAGCCCGACCGACCCGACCCCGTCGCTGCGCATGGCCGAGCTGCTGAAGGAAGCGGGCCTGCCCGACGGCGTGTTCAACGTGGTGCAGGGCGACAAGGTGGCGGTCGACGCGCTGCTCGAGCACCCCGACGTCAAGGCCGTGAGCTTCGTGGGCTCCACGCCCATTGCCAACTACATCTACGAAACCGGTGCGCGCAACGGCAAGCGCGTGCAGGCCCTTGGCGGCGCGAAGAACCACATGGTGGTGATGCCCGACGCCGACATCGACCAGACGGTGGATGCGCTGATCGGCGCGGGCTACGGCTCGGCCGGCGAGCGCTGCATGGCGATCAGCGTGGCAGTGCTGGTGGGCGACGTGGCCGACAAGATCATTCCCAAGCTCATCGAGCGCACGAAGACGCTCAAGGTGCTCGACGGCGAGAACCTCGCGGCCGAGATGGGCCCAATCGTCACGCGCGCGGCACACGAGCGCATCACCGGCTACATCGCCCAGGGCGAGAAGGAAGGCGCGAAGCTGCTGGTCGATGGCCGCCAGTTCGACGGCGGCCAGGCCGGTGCCGGCTGCGGCGACGGCTTCTGGATGGGCGGCACGCTGTTCGACCACGTCACGCCCGAGATGCGCATCTACAAGGAAGAGATCTTCGGCCCGGTGCTCTCCTGCGTGCGCGTGGCCAACTTCAAGGACGCGGTCGACCTGGTCAACGACCATGAATTCGGCAATGGCGTGAGCTGCTTCACGCGCGACGGCAACGTGGCGCGCGAGTTCAGCCGCCGCATCCAGGTGGGCATGGTCGGCATCAACGTGCCGATCCCGGTGCCGATGGCATGGCACGGCTTCGGCGGCTGGAAGCGTTCGCTGTTCGGCGACATGCATGCCTACGGCGAGGAAGGCGTGCGCTTCTACACCAAGCAGAAGTCGATCATGCAGCGCTGGCCCGAGAGCATTGGCAAGGGCGCCGAGTTCGTGATGCCCACCGCCAAGTAAAAGGTGTGACGGCCGGCACGGGGGCATGCCGGCCTGCCCCGGCTAACGAAAAGCTGACTTGCTCCGCGGCGCGGGAGCAGCCAGACTTGCGCATGACCCGGTGCCTGCGCCCATGACAGCAAGCAAGAGAGCCGCACGAAAACTTTCGGCCGTGCCATCGACCTTGCGGATCCCGCTCGCCGCGCGCGCTTCCGGCGACGCGATGTTTCCGCAGATGGCCGTGCGCGACGCCTATGCCGCGTCGATCCTCGAGAAGATCCGCGACGAAGGCCATCCGCTGCCTGAGGACCGGGCCACCATCTACAGCATCCTGAGCCGCACGCGGCGCTTTCGCAGCCTCGCGCAGGAGTTCCTCAAGCAGCACCCCGGCGGCCGCGTGGTGAACATGGGCTGCGGCCTGAGCCACTACTTCCAGTGGCTGGACGACGGAAGGTCGCGCATGACGGATGCCGACCTGCCCGAGGTGATGGCGCTGCGCCGCGAGCTGATCCCCGAGACCCATCCGCGCCACGATGCGCGCGACCTCGACCTCACGTCGCCCCGCTGGTGGGACGAACTCGAGCTGCCGCGCACGCGCCAGGCACAGCCGGTCTTCCTCTTCACCGAAGGCGTCCTGATGTACCTGCAGCCGCAGCAGGCGCAGGCCGTGCTCGCGACCTTCGGCGAGCGCGCGCCCGCGGGCTCCGTGCTGGCCTTCGATGCCGTCTGCTGGCTCGCCGTGGGCCGCGCCGCGCAGCATCCCTCGCTGCGCGCCACCGGGGCGCAGTTTCATTGGGGGCTGCGCCGGGCCGCCGAACTGACGCAGCCCCATCCGCGCCTGCGCCTCGACGCCACCTACCGCGTGTTCGAAGGCATCGGCCTGGCCTACACCCTGTTCGCGCCGCTGGTGCTGATGCTGCTCGGCGTGCCGCTCTATGCGGTCTACGCCCTGGGCGTGGCCGACAGCGCTGATGACAGCGCCGATACATAAACGCACAAATTTCTCAGGTCCCGGCCTTGTCCGGCTCGCGCTGCGCAGCTTGGCTGACGCGCCAAACCCCGCGGCCGCGGCATGCTCCCTGCTCTTGTGCGTGGAAAATCCCCGGCGCCGGCTGCATTAGGATGGTTTCTCCGGCCGCATCGCCTTCCGTGCGTCCTTTTTTTTCGTACTCCACACGACGTACTCCCAAGACCGCAACCCTCAAGAAACACATGCTTGATCGCCGATCCTTCCTTGCCGCAGGTGGTGCCGCCGCCGCACTCGCCGCCCTTGGACTGCCCGAAGAGGCACTGGCCGCCAACGGCCTGAAGCTGAGCCAGCCTTCGCCCTTCTCGTTCGACCGACTGGTGGCGCAGGCCAAGCGCCTGGCCGGGCAGCCCTATGCCGCGGCCACGCCGATCGCACCCGAGGTGCTCGAGAAGATCGACTACGACGCGCACGGCAAGATCAAGTTCGACCCGGCCAACGCCCTCTTCCGCGACGGACCGGGCGCCTTTCCGGTCACCTTCTTCCACCTCGGCCGTTTCTTCCAGACGCCGGTGCGCATGCACGTGCTCGAGAACTCCGATGGCGACGCCTTCGCGCGCGAGGTGCTCTACAGCCCTTCGTACTTCTCGATGCCGCCCGACAGCCCGGCGCGCGCGCTGCCGGCGGGCGCGGGCTTTGCAGGCTTTCGGCTGCAGGAAAGCCGCCTGGGCGACCAGAGCAAGCTCGACTGGCAGAAGAACGACTGGGTGGCCTTCCTGGGCGCCTCCTACTTCCGCGCGATCGGCGAGCTCTACCAGTACGGCCTGTCGGCGCGCGGCCTGGCGCTCGACGTGGCGGTGCCCGACAAGCCCGAAGAATTCCCGACCTTCACGCGCTTCTATTTCGAGACGCCGGCCGCCAACAACACCACCTCGATGACCGTCTACGCGCTGCTCGAAGGGCCGAGCGTCACGGGCGTGTTCAAGTTCGTGATGCAGCGCGGCAAGGCCGTGATCATGGACATCGACGCGCGCGTTTTCCTGCGCCGCGACGTGTCGCGCCTGGGCCTGGTGCCGCTCACCTCGATGTACTGGTACTCGGAAACCATCAAGCCCACCGCCATCGACTGGCGACCCGAGGTGCACGACTCCGACGGCCTGGCCATCTGGAACGGCGCGGGCGAGCGCATCTGGCGCCCGCTCAACAACCCGACGCAGACGCGCGCCTCGGCCTTTGCCGACACGCGGCCGCGCGGCTTCGGGCTACTGCAGCGCGACCGCGCCTTCGACAACTACCAGGACGGCGTCAACTACGAGAAGCGCCCCAGCCTCTGGATCGAGCCGCTGGGCGACTGGGGCGAAGGCTCGGTGCAGCTGATCGAGATCCCGACCGACGACGAGATCCACGACAACATCGTCGCCTTCTGGGTGCCCAAGGCCGACGCCAAGGCGGGCGCGAGCTACAGCCTGCAGTACCGGCTGCACTGGACCGACCAGGAGCCCTTTCCCTCGCCGCTCGCGCGCTGCGTGGCCACGCGCATCGGGCGCGGCGGACAGCCGGGCCAGCCGCGCCCGCCGGGCGTGCGCAAGTTCATGGTGGAGTTCGTCGGGCAGCCGCTCACCACCGTGCCCTTCGGCGTGAAGCCCGAACTGGTGCTGACGGCGCCGCGCGGCAAGTTCTCCTACGTCTTTGCCGAGGCCGTTCCCAACGGCGTGCCGGGCCACTGGCGCGCCCAGTTCGATTTCACGCCCGAAGGCAACGAGCCCGTCGACATGCGGCTCTACCTGAAGACCGGCGACAAGACGCTGACCGAAACCTGGCTGTTCCAGTTCCAGCCAGGTTGAGTTCTCGAGATCTGCCGGTCAGCGCTTCTTGACGGAGACCAGCTCGACTTCGAAGTTGAGCGTGGCGTTCGGCGGAATCACGCCGCCCGCGCCGCGCGAACCGTAGGCAATCGATGGMGGGCAGGTCAGCTTGGCCTTGCCGCCGGGCTTCATCTTCTGCACGCCCTCGGTCCAGCAGGGGATCACGCCGTTGAGCGGAAACTCGGTCGGCTCGCCGCGGCTGTAGGAGCTGTCGAATTCCTTGCCGCTGTCGGGGAAGGTGCCGCGGTAGTGCACCTTGACCACGTCGGTGGCGGCGGGCGATGCGCCGGTGCCTTCCTTCAGCGACTGGTAGACCAGGCCGCTTGGCGTGGTGACCGGCGCCGATTGCGCCCAGGCGGAAGATACCGCGCACAGCGAGACCAGGGCGGCACAGAAGAGAGACAAGGAAGAAGAGGAAGACTTCACTGAACACCTCGGGAGATTGAAAAGCACGATTATGGCCAGCGATGGAACGGGCCTTGCTTTGCCGGATACGCACTGTCAACATCCGCAAAAAGAGGAAGCCCCATGCAGCCCACCGCAGTCACGCCGGTCGCAGCCACTGTTCCCACAGGCACCGGCCACCTGAAGAAGGTCCTCGGCCCCGTCCAGCTCTGGGGCATTGCCGTGGGCCTGGTCATCTCGGGCGAGTACTTTGGTTGGAGCTACGGCTGGAACACTGCCGGCACGCTCGGCTTCCTGGTGGCCACGGTGCTGGTGGCCACGATGTACACCACCTTCATCTTCAGCTTCACCGAGCTCTCCACCGCCATTCCGCATGCGGGCGGCCCGTTTGCCTATGCGCGGCGCGCCTTCGGGCCGACCGGCGGCTTCGTGGCGGGCTTTGCCACGCTGATCGAATTCGTCTTTGCGCCGCCGGCCATCGCGCTGGCCATCGGCGCCTACCTCAACGTGCAGTTCCCCGGCATCAACCCGAAGTGGTTCGCGCTGGGCGCGTACGTGATCTTCATCGCGCTCAACTGGATCGGCGTGGGCATTGCGGCGGCCTTCGAGCTGTTCGTGACGCTGCTGGCCATTGTCGAGCTGCTGGTGTTCATGGGCGTGGTCACGCCGGGCTGGACCATGGCCAACTTCGTAGCCAACGGCTGGGCCGGCGGCAGCGTGCTCAACGGCGCGGCCATCTCGGGCATCTTCGCGTCGATACCGTTCGCGATCTGGTTCTTCCTGGCCATCGAGGGCGCGGCCATGGCCGCCGAGGAAGCGCGCGATCCGCACCGCACCATTCCCATCGCCTACACCACGGGCATCGTCACGCTGGTGGTGCTGGCCTTCGGCGTGATGATCTTCGCGGGCGGCGTGGGCGACTGGCGCAAGCTCGCCAACATCAACGACCCGCTGCCGCAGGCCATGAAGGCGGTGGTGGGCGACAACAGCGGCTGGCTGCACATGCTGGTGTGGATCGGCCTGTTCGGGCTGATCGCCTCGTTCCACGGGATCATCATGGGCTACTCGCGCCAGATCTTCGCGCTGGCGCGCGCCGGCTACCTGCCGCGCTACTTCGCGGGCCTGAGCCCGCGCTTCGACACGCCGCACCGCGCGCTGCTGGCCGGCGGTGTGATCGGCGTGGTGGCCATCTTCAGCGACGAGTGGGTGCAGTTCGGCGGCCAGACGCTCACCGCCAACATCGTGACCATGGCCGTGCTCGGCGCCATCGTGATGTACCTGATCTCGATGGCCGCGCTGTTCAGGCTGCGCAGGACCGAGCCCGGCCTGCTGCGCACCTACCGCGCGCCCTTCTATCCGGTGTTTCCGGCCATTGCGCTCGGGCTTGGCGTGGTCTGCCTGGGCGCCATGGTCTGGTTCAACTTCATGCTGACCGTGCTGTTCCTGGTGCTGATGGCAGCGGCCTACGGCTACTTCCTGCTGACCTCGGCGCAGCGCAAGGCGGCGGCGCCCGACGAGATGCTGTCCTCCCGCACCATCGCGTGAACAAGAAGAGAGAAAGATGCGCTATCGCACCACCATTGCCGGCCAGGTCTTCGCCTTCGACGACCTCAAGCAGGTCATGGCCGTGGCCAGCCCGGCGCGTTCGGGCGACTACCTCGCGGAGATCGGCGCGGCCACCGCGCAGCAGCGCATGGCGGCGCGCCACGTGCTGGCCGAGACGCCGCTCAAGCAGTTCCTGACCGAGGCGCTGATTCCCTACGAGAGCGACAACATCACGCGCCTCATCATCGACACCCATGACGCAGAGGCCTTTGCACCGGTGTCGCACCTCACGGTCGGCGACTTCCGCAACTGGCTGCTTTCGGAGCAGGCCACCACCGAAGCGCTGACGGCGCTGGCGCCGGGCCTCACGCCCGAGATGGTGGCGGCCGTGTCCAAGCTCATGCGCAACCAGGACCTGGTGTCGGTCGCCAGGAAGTGCAGCGTGGTCACGCGCTTTCGCGACACCATCGGCCTGCCCGGCCACCTGGCCGTGCGGCTGCAGCCCAACCATCCGACCGACGACCTGCGCGGCGTGGCGGCCTCCACGCTCGACGGCCTGCTCTACGGCGCGGGCGATGCGGTGATCGGCCTCAACCCGGTGTCCGACAGCATGCAGGTGCTCGGCCGCCTGCTGCACATGCTCGACGAGGTGATCCAGCGCTTCGAAATTCCCACGCAAAGCTGTGTGCTCACGCACGTGACCAACACGCTCAGGCTCGCGGAAGCCGGCGCGCCGGTGGACCTGGTGTTCCAGTCGATCGCGGGCACCGAAAAGGCGAACCTGTCCTTCGGCGTCACGCCCGAGCTGCTGGCCGAGGCACACGCCGCGGCGCTGGCGCTGAACCGCGGCACGGTCGGCAACAACGTGATGTACTTCGAGACCGGCCAGGGCAGCGCGCTCTCGGCCAATGCCAACTTCGGCGTCGACCAGCAGACCTGCGAGGTGCGCGCCTATGCATTGGCGCGGCGCTACAAGCCGCTCCTCATCAACACGGTGGTCGGCTTCATCGGGCCCGAATATCTTTTCGACGGCAAGCAGATCATCCGCGCCGGGCTCGAAGACCATTGCTGCGGCAAGCTGCTGGGCCTGCCCATCGGCTGCGACATCTGCTACACCAATCATGCCGAGGCCGACCAGGACGACATGGACAACCTGCTCGTGCTGCTGGGCACTGCGGGCATCAACTTCATCATGGGCATTCCGGGCGCCGACGACGTGATGCTCAACTACCAGAGCACCTCGTTCCACGATGCGCTGTTCCTGCGCCAGACGCTGGGCCTGAAGCGCGCACCCGAATTCGAGGCCTGGCTGCAGCGCATGCAGATCACCGACGCGGCCGGCCGGCTCGCGCCGYCGTCGGCCAACCGCCTGCTGGCGGACATGAGCGGCTTGGCCGCGCTCGCGCCATGAGCAAGGACGCCGTCACGCCGAATCCCTGGGCGCAGTGGCGTTCGGCCACGCCCGCGCGCCTGGCGCTGGGCCGCGCCGGCGCCGGC